>JALVAD010000637.1 GCA_027011385.1 Saprospiraceae bacterium
TTTGAATAATTTTACATCGATTAGAAAAGACAGAGAAAATAAAATATGGAAACAATCATACGGACATATTAGAATAGTAAACAAAAAGATGTTGATAGATCGTATTAATTACATTCATAATAATCCAACAAAAGGAGATTACAAAAGTGTAGATATTCCTTATGACTACTATTTTTCATCAGCAAGAGCATACGCAACAGAAGAAAGTAATTTTATATTTTTAAAAGTAATAAATATACGGTGATGAATAAAGAAATGGAAAGTGACATTCGCCGAGAGGTCAAAGACACTTTGGCTCAGATTGAGAAGTGACATTCGCCGAGAGGCTCAGGGTAGTGAGGAAACTGAGACCAAGGTTTCTAACCTCTGGTCGATCGGGAAGAGTGTTTTTCGCCAAGAGGTCAAAGACGCTTTGGCTCAGGGTAGTGAGTGTAGTTTCGCCAAGAGTTCAAATACACTTCGGATCAAGGTAGTGAGAGTAACTGAGACCAAGGTTTTTAACCTCTGGTCGAATAAAATAAACAATTTTTTTTGATTATTTACTTTGTATTTCAAAGTACTTTTATTTAACAACAAAAAAATGAATTTTATGAAAGACATTAAAAAGAAACTAACAGAATCAACAACATTAAAAGTAATCATTATCATAGTGCTTATCGTATTGTTTATGATACCAAATGCAATGGTAAAAGAACTGATTTTTGAACGTCAAAATACAGAATTCCAGGTAAAAAAAGAAATCGGAAGCAAATGGGGAGCACCTCAATTCCTGACAGGACCATATCTCGTCATACCATATAAGAAAAAGAAAATAGTCACATACAACGCAGGTGAAGAAAAAATCGAATTTTACGATAGAGAATTACAAGTGCTACCTAAAACACTTAATATATCAGGAGATTTGAATCCCTTAGTGAGAAAAAGAGGGATATATAAAGCAATACTTTATGATGCACTTTTAGATTTTGAGGGAAATTTTGAGTTACCAGATTTTGACAAATTAGGAATTGACACAAATTTGATAAAATGGGATAAGATGATGATAAATATCGGTATCAAAGATATGGGTGGAATCAAAGAATCAATAATTTTGAAATGGGGCAATAAGGACAACATCAATTTAGAGCCCGGTGTAAAGGGAGAAATCGCTGGTGCCGGCGCTTCAGCTATCATTGACTTTAATAAGGAGAAATATGGAAATAATATAGATTTTGGCTTCAACGTAAAATTGCAAGGTAGTGAGTCGATATACTTCACTCCACTTGGCAAAACCACTACCGTTACTTTAAAATCCTCTTGGGATTCTCCTTCATTTCAAGGTAGATTTGTTCCTGACGACAGAGAAATTTCATCGGATGGATTTACTGCCAACTGGAAAATATTGGATATGAATAGAAACTATCCCCAACAATGGGAAGGGAATAAATACAATGTAATACCAAGCAAATTCGGCGTAAAATTGATAAAACCGGTTGGCGAATATCAAAAAAACATGAGAACAGTAAAATACTCCCTATTGATAATTGTATTGATATTTTTGATATATTTCTTTTTTGAAATACTCGGAAAATTTCGCATACATCCGATACAATATTCATTTATCGGGTTGGCATTGACTATGTTTTTTGTATTGCTTTTATCTATTTCCGAACAATTGGGTTTTAATTTTGCATACTTGATTTCCTCATTTGCAACCAGTACGATAATTTTGATTTACTCTGCATCACTCTTAAGAGATAAAAAGAAACTAGGAGTTTTGACCGGTTTTTTAACGACAATTTACGGTTTTATTTATGTCGTTCTTCAACTTGAGGATTTCGCATTACTAGCAGGTAGTATCGGTTTGTTTTTAGCATTATTTGCCGCTATGTTTTATTCCAGAAAAATCGATTGGTACAATATTAATATTACAGGAAAGGATGAATGAATCATTTTCTCTGTGAATAACCCATCCCCGACCCTTCCCTTAGCAAGGGAAGGGAGTCTTGATAACTCTTGATAATATTATTTTCCAAAACTTGTGCTTCTGCGATGCAAAGTTAGCTATTTGGTTTTTTGCTTTAGCAAAGTTCGAAATTAAGGTTAAATATTCATTAATGAAAAACAACAAAGTTATAATATACTTAAGTCTTTTATCAAGCTTTCTGCTATTGAAATACAGCTTTAGATATCTAAACAACGATAGGCTAATATTTCTTTTGAAGCCTATAAATAAGATAGTATCGCTAATATTCAATTCGAAATGGGTTTATAGTTCTAAGATCGGATATTATCACGAAAATATCAATGTAATAATTGATAAATCCTGCTCTGGTTTTAATTTTCTCTTACTGAATTATGTAATAATTTTTATTGCTACATATAAATACATAAATAGCGTAAAACCCATATTGATAATGTTTCCGGCCTCGTTTATAACGGCATATTTATCTTCTATTCTTGTGAATTCTTCAAGGATAATAATTTCTATTTTACTACAGCAATCTTTGCATTTTTCTTTTGACGGTTTACATAGAGCTACCGGAATTTTCATTTATCTATCCTTTTTGATTTTAATTTATTTAGGCATTAATCATTTACTTAAATTTAATAAACAATTATGAAAAGTTTACTTAAACCACATTGGATTCTAATTGCTAATACACTTCCAACAGTGTTACTATTTATTATTTTTATAAGCAATTACAGTATCATACATAGTTTATTGACTGATAAAAACAAAGAATATTGGCTATTTTTTGGCTCGGTATTAATCGCTTTATCACTAATAAATATTGCTTATTACGTATTATTGCTTTTTAATAAAAAAAATATTTCTAACTTATACGGAATAATTGTTCTTATAGCCTACACAATATACATTTACTTCTATAGCGAATTCTCAAGACAAATAATTCCATTTAATATTCCTAGCTGGATGATTTCAAACGATCTGTTATTATATGTTTGGGCTCTTTTGATGCCAACACTTATTCATTCTATGTTGATTATTGTGATACAATTGACATCTGAGAACAAAAAACACAAAGCTTGGTTGAATTTTCTATTTACTATCATAACTCCAATTGCATTTTACTTTTTTGTCGAACTATTTATCCCATTATTTAAACCTTTAGATTTTGCATACAAAGAGCATTTTCGGTCAATAATGTACGTAGTCGGATTGATTCTATTTATGTTTTTCTTTATTCGATGGGTATATATCGTGGTAATATGGAAAAAGCGAATTTGGAAAGAGTACGAGATATTATTGAAGATATTTTTTACTTTGGCTTTTCCATTTTTTGGTTTGTTAATCAACAACGATCAAATGATTTTTGGCGATTTCAATAATTCTTGGTTCTATATCTTGACATTTATTAATGGCATCTTACTAAACTTTCCCAATTCAGGCAATAAAATATATCGACTTATTTTGTTTTCTGCCAGAGCCATTACATTTAGTTATATTTTTTACTTTTTTCTGGTTTTCTTGCCATACCTCCCTTTATCAATTATCCTTATTGCTCTTCTTTTTGTGGGTGTATTAATGCTTACACCGCTAATTTTATTTGTATATCAAATTCAAATTTTTTCAAAAGACTACAAATTTCTAAGGAATTATTATTCTGGAAATATTTTGGTTCTAATCTCCATAATATCATTCCTGACACTTCCGGCTATTATCACAATATCAAATCTAATGGACAAACATACACTTAATGAATCACTTGAATATATTTATAATCCTGATTTTTCAAAAGACTATGAAATAGATAAATCGTCAGTATATAATATAATAAGCAATATCAGATCCAATAAAAGGAGAGACATTTTTTTTGAATACAGTCAAACTCCGTACTTATCCTTTTATTACAATTGGATTGTCTTAGGAAATCTTACAGTCTCTGAAAAAAAACTAAAAAAAATGGAACAAATATTTTTAGGTATTTCAAGATCAAAACCGGCAAGAAATCGCAGAATTACAATCCCCGACAGTACTAAAATTATTGACACCAAAACAAAAAGCTCTTATAATTATAATAAAAACTATTGGGTAAGTTGGGTTGACCTTGAAATTAAAAACTTCACAAATAGTTCTAGACAAGCAGAATACCAAACTGATATCGAACTACCTGCCGGATGTTGGATTGACGATTATTATTTATACATTGGGGACAGAAAGGAAAAAGGTATTTTAACCGAAAAAAAAACAGCAATGTGGGTTTATTCCCGGATTAGAAATACTAGAAAAGACCCAGGAATTCTTCATTATACCACAGGAAATAATATCAAATTCAAAATATTCCCTTTACGCAAAGACGAAGTTCGTAAAACCGGAATTAAGTTTATTCACAAAGAACCTACGGAAATAAAATTAGATGGTAAAATCATAAAACTTGGAAATAACAGCAATCAAAAACATGTTGATATTGTTTATAATAATACAAGGGATGTTATATATTTTTCTCCTGATTCAAAAGCATCTCTTTCAAAAATCAAAAGGAAACCATACTATCATTTTATCGTGGACAAATCCGTAAATTCAGCAAAATATAATGAAGAATTCACGAATAGAATCAAAAAATTCCTCAAAGATAACAATGCTGAAGGTATGCATCACAAAATTAGTTTTGTCAATACTTTTATTGAAACAGATTTAATAACAAACGATTGGGTAAAAAACAATACCAAAATAGATAATTCAGGAGGGTTTTATTTGGATAGAGCTATTAAAAAATGCCTTATTGATTCTTATATAAATGATGAAGATTATTTCCCTATCTTTATTATTGTAACTGATGATTTAGATAAAGCAATCATAGAAAACAATTTTATAGATTATAAATTCACTTTTCCCGACGATGATATATTTTATACTCTGGAACATAACAGTGAGCTCAATTCACATTCTTTATTGCAAAATCCAAAGAAGCTAATTAACGAAAACACACGCATTAATCAGGCAAAAAGCGTACTCGTATGGAAAAATGAATTCAATAGAAAGATATATTTACCCGATAATAGTATGCCTGATATAGCCTTGAATAATCCCACAAATGCCTTCCATGAAACATCAGATTTAACACAAGATTGGAATTCGGGATTAACAATACAAGGAAAATATTTGTATCAATTACTATACAATAAAGGTAGTGATAAGAAGTGGCTGGAAATAATAAAGAATAGTTTTCAATCCAAAATTTTAAGCCCCTATACATCATATATCGTTGTCGAAAACAAGGTTCAAAAAGCAATGATAAAAGCAAGACAAGATAAAATTTTATCCGGTAACAAAAATCTAGATATATCTGATGTAAGCAGAATGTCAGAACCTGAACTCTACTTACTAATTTTGATTTTGGGTCTTCTCTTAAAAACAAATCCAAGACTCAGAAGCTCAAAGAGATTCTGAAGCTGACTTTTTGAAAACAAATCCAAGACTCAGAAGCTCAAAGAGATTCTGAAGCTGGCTTTATTTAATAAGCTGACTTAATTTAAAACCGGCTTCACAATCTTCCTACGTCAGCTTGCGAGTCCTACATTTCGCATTTGAAAGAGATTCTGAAACTACCTTATTTGAAAACAAATCTAAGACTCAGAAGCTCAAAGAGATTCTGAAGCTGACTTGATTTAAACTGACCTGATTTAAACCGGCTTCACAATCTTCCTACGTCAGCTTGCGAGTCCTACATTTCGCATTTGAAAGAGATTCTGAAACTACCTTATTTGAAAACAAATCCAAGACTCAGAAGCTCGAAGAGATTCTGAAGCTGGCTTGACATTTTTACCCAATTTCCACCCCCAAAACTCTCAAATTCTGTTAAAATTAACAATTTAATAAAAATTAAATGTTAAACTTTTGCTTTTGACCCCTTTTTGATATAATTTTGCGCTGTATTAATTATTGAATAAACCATACCAAATTAGAAAGTAAAGTTGCTTAGCATGCCTACCCCCAAGCATGTATTAGGTGGCGTTATACTATTTGGTATCCAAAACCAAATATTATGAAGAAGTTTTTTACGTTTTTAGTGTTTGTTAGTGTACTACTTTCTAATCTAAATGTTTTCGGACAAGGTTCTGAAACATTTGAGAGTGCTAATTTACCAGGTTCATATTCTGATGGCTCCTTTGTTGGAGATAATAGTGTAACTTGGAATTATGTTCAATCTAGAGATGATGCAGGTTATGAAATTACTGGTGAAGGAATTATGTTGAGGAGATCAAGTAGTAACAGTAAAGTTTATTCTGAATCTGTTGCTGGTGGTATAGGAGATTTTTCTTGTGACTTAAAAAAAGCGTATACCGGATCTGGAAATAGACAAGTAGAATTATTTATTAATGGGGTATCAAAAGGAACTTCAGATGCGTTCGATGATACTAATGTACATCATTTTTCAATAAGTGGTATAAATGTCACAGGGAGTGTTGTTGTTGAAATTAGAGATATTACTTCAAAACAAGTTATTGTTGATAATATTTCTTGGACTGGATTTTCCTCCTCCAACGATTCTGACGCTGAAGCTAACGACACAGGTTCTCAACCGGCAGCAGCAACGATCTCTTCGGTAAACAATACTGATTCTAATAATCCGGTAGATGTATTCAATATGGATATTTATGATTGGGGTGCATCTGACGGGTTGCCAACGCATGTAACAAATATAAGAATTAAACCAAACACTACAAATACTGCAGATTGGACTAATAATATACAAGGGGTTGTTATCGATGATGGAACAGTTTTTATCACTCCAAGTTCAGTAGATATTACGGACACTTATATAGATATTAATTTTACTTCCGGTGATTTGGATGTTGCGGATAATAGCACTAGAACTGTAAATATTGGAATTTATCTCAATACTTCTAATATTGAAGACGGGAAAATTTTATCTTTTATGGTAGATGTGGATGATCACGGATTTACAGCTGATGCCAGCGGCACACAGTTTGCAGCTACTTTTTCAGGAGGAGATTTTTATTCCAATGATTTTGAAATTGATGTTGAAGCAACTGAACTACAATTTCAGCAACAACCTACAGATGTAGAGGTTAATACTGTTATGACTCCGGCTGTAACTGTTGCATATATAGATGCCAACGGTAATGTTGATATCGATTATGATGGATTGGGACAAACAGCAACTTTGTCAGCTACAGGATCAACTTTAGCCGGTACAACCACAACAGCGGGGACACCTGTCTTAGGTATAATGACATTTGATGATATTGAATTTACAACAGTAGCTTCAGGTGTAACATTAACTGTCACAGATAGTGGAAACATTACCAATACAACAAAAACAAGTAATACCTTTGATGTTACTGCAGCAGCAGCTCCTATTTGTCATGAAGAGCATTTTGATGCAGATGTTCCGGATGGCTGGACAAATAATGGTACTGCAAATGAGACAACAGGAACTCACGCAGGTGCAGCTGCAAATTGTAGAGCTTTGGGAACAGGAGATGATATTTTTTCCCCATCATTTAATTATCCTGAAACATTGGAATTTCATCAAGATGCCAGTGGGGCTGGTAATGGCAATACAGCCACTCTTGAATATAGAATCGGAGATGCTGGAGAATGGACACAGTTCTATTCTTTTGATGTAACAACTGCAGGAAAAACCGAATCTGTAGATTTAACTGCAATTAATACTGCTAGTGGTGCAAGTTTAGATTCAAAACAATATGTACATTTTAAGTTTTTATCTTCTTTTAATACTTGGTATTTGGATGATGTTGTAATAAGGGGGGGGTCTTGTACGATTCCAATTTCACTTAATACATTCTCTGCAAAAAAATCAGGAGAAAACACTTTGGTTTCTTGGTCAACACTTTCAGAAGTCAACAATGATTATTTCTTAGTTGAATGGAGTACAGATGGTGTGAATTTTGAAGAGATTGCAAAAGTAGCCGGTGCAGGTACAAGCAGAGACAAAAGAGAATACAGTTTTGTACATAAAAGCCCTAAAAAAGGTATCAATTACTACAGACTTACACAATATGATTTTGATGGAAGAAGCGAGACATTCAATATAGTATCAGTTGTCTTCAATACTAAGTCATTGGATATGGCTATCATTCCTAATAGAGTAGAAAATAGCCTTAGACTAGAGTTCACTAAGCCTGTGGAAGAAGGAAGACTACATATATACAATATGGAGGGACAAAAAGTAAAAAGTTATATTCTTGCTACCGGTGTAGATGCCTTTAATTTTGATATTTCAGGCTTTACCGCAGGACAATATATCGCAAAGTTTGTAGATAGCAATAAAACAATATCAAAGAGATTTATAAAATTGTAAACTTTTTGGCTAAATAATAATAAGCCTTCAAGATTTTCAAAAACCTTGAAGGCTTTTTTTATTAACCAAATCCAAGACTCAGAAGCTCGAAGAGATTCTGAAGCTGACTTTATTTAGGCTGACTTTTTTTAAGCTAGTTTCATCTAAACCGGATTTCTTTCACTTCAAAAATCGGAATTCGTTAACCCTGTGAAATAGGCTTTACCTAAATTGAAAATTTATTTCACGGGGTTAATCGATATTCATTTGATCATTTCAAAACCGGAGTATTTTCTTTGCCAAACCGCCCTCTGACTCCCCGTTTCTCTGCAGGCTCCGAAACCGGGAGAACCCCAACGCACTTCCCTTTCTGAAAAGCAGCGGGGGCAGTTGTGCAAAACGAAAAACCTTTATCTCAGTTACATCACTTCTTGACAAAACCTCACTCGCCACCCTGAGCCAAAGCGTCTTTGACCTCTTGGCGAAAATAGCTCTTTCCATTCGATAAGAGGTTAAAAACCTTTATCTCAGTTACATCACTTCTTGACAAAACCACACTCACCACCCTGAGCCAAAGTGTCTCCGTCCTCTTGGCGAAGAGCACACTCAGAAGCTCAAAGAGATTCTGAAACTGATTTTAATTTAAAACCGGCTTCACAATCCTCCTGCGTCGGCTTGCGAGTCCTACTTTTCTCATTAGCTGGCTTTACACAAAAAAAAAGAGATTACCATAAATGATAATCTCTTACATAACCCCAAATATCAACCATGAGACGGTTGATACACTTATGACGATACAAAAACATTAAGTCACAATTTATTATGAAAAAAAAAAAAATAAAAAACATATTTTTTCTTTCAAGGTGTGCATTTCAATTTTTGTAGCGTTGCTACATCCCCCTATCATTTTCCGTAACAAAGTGAAGAAAAATTATACCAATTTAACTTTAAGTTGTCGTATAGATATTATAGAATTAATTTTTCAAGATTGAGTTAAAAAACACAGGCATAGCCTAGCTATGGCGAGTATTTTTAACGAAAATATTGGAAAATTGAAATATAATATATGCGTCATTTTAAAGTTAAATTGGTATTATAAAGGGGGGGAGCAGTGCATTCGCGAGTTGGATGAGGGGGCAGTTGAGCCTAGAAACAGAATAATCATACCGTAATTTGTAAAATGAAATAACCCGCATTTCAAGACTTTAATTATATAAATTCAGGTAATTATTGTTCAAATCCTTTATTTTCTTGCAATGATTTGATACCTTTGTATCAATCACTTGTGAAAAAGCCAAAATATGACAATAAGAATCAATTTAAAAATTGATGGACTTTTTTGCAGACACTAATTATCTTTGTGGAAATAATTGATATATGCTGAATAAAATATATAAGGATATTGTAAGCGGTAAAGCAAATGGCAAAAAAAAGTTTGCTGTATTGTTAGACCCGGATAAAATGAGATTGAAACAATTTGAAAAAACACTCAGATTGGCGATTGATTCACATGTCGATTATTTTTTTATTGGTGGAAGTCTGATAGTAAGCGATATGCTTGACAAAACCTTGGAGTCTATTAAAAAGGAATGCGATATACCCATGATTTTGTTTCCGGGTAGTTCTTTTCAACTCAGTTACAAAGCTGATGCCTTGCTATTGCTATCATTGATATCAGGTAGAAATGCGGAATTATTAATCGGCAAACATGTAGTCGTTGCACCATATCTTAAACTAAGCCCCTTGGAAATAATACCAACCGGATATATGTTGATAGACGGTGGAGTGCCTACTACAGTGACATATATGTCCAATACCAACCCGATTCCGGCAAACAAACCGGATATAGCCGCTAGTACTGCTATGGCAGGTGAACTGCTCGGACTTCGTACTATATTTATGGATGCAGGTAGCGGTGCTCAAAACCCTATCCATAAAGAGATGATACAAGCAGTTTCCAATACCATAGATATCCCATTGATTATAGGCGGAGGAATCAAGACTCCTGAAAAAGCACATGAAAATGCAGAAGCAGGAGCTGACCTTATAGTCATCGGAGATATTATTGAAAAAACACCGGAATTGTTACCGGAATTGGCTGATTCCATTCACTCATTCAACAAATAGTATATTTTGGCAAACAATGCAGTAGTCATCAGATCAACCGGCTCATGGTATGAAGTGGCAACAGAGGAAGGAGAAATCGTAAAATGCCGTATCAAAGGTAAATTCAGACTGGAAGGAATGAAACTAACCAATCCCGTTGCTGTCGGTGATATTGTTGATATAGAAATAGAAGATATAGAGGAAAAAACAGGGATTATAAAAAAAATACACCCTCGAAAAAATATTGTAGTACGCCAATCTCCACGCAAAAAACACTTTCTTCATCTCCTCGCCAGTAATATTGATCAAGCAGTACTAATCGTCACCATCAATAAGCCAAAACTAAAACAAGGTTTCATAGACAGGTTTTTGTTGATGACAGAACCATATAATATACCGGTTTCAATTGTGTTTAATAAATCCGACCTATACAATGAAGGGGATATGAGAGTTTTTGATTATCTCAATAGTATCTATCAGGAGATTGGATATAATTGCTATCTTAGTTCCGCAACTGAAAAAACAGGAGTGGAAGAAATAAAAAATCAAATTAAAAACAAAATCAGTTTGGTTGCTGGGCAATCGGGAGTTGGCAAATCGACATTGATAAATGCCATTCAACCAAATCTTAATTTAAAAACAAATGAGTTGAGCAATTATACCGGCAAAGGACAGCATACTACTACATTTGCTGAGATGTTTGATTTGAGTTTTGGAGGTAAAATTATAGACACACCCGGTATAAAAAATCTTAGTTTCAATAATCTTGAAGTCTTAGATGTAGCTCATAATTTCAGAGAGTTTTTTCAAAAATCCAATCAATGTAAGTATTCCAATTGCACTCACAGAAATGAACCCGGTTGCGCAGTCAAAAAAGCAATCGAAGATGAGGAAATATCAGAATTGAGATACTATAATTATCTGCAAATCCTCGAAGAAATCGAAGCTCAAAACTATTGGGAAAGACACAAGATGTAAAAACAAAGTGTTTTCAATTCGATAAGAGGTTAAAAACCTTTATCTCGGCTACCTCCAACCTCTTGGCGAAACCACACTCACTAACCCGAGCCAAAGCGCCTCCAACCTCTTGACGAAATCACACTCACTAACCCCGAGCCAAAGCGTCTCCGACCTCTTGGCGAAAATCACATTCACCAACCTTAAGCCAAAGCGTCTCCGACCTCTTGGATCTATTACCAATATAACAATTACAAGTAATGCCTTTGATGTTACCGCACCTATGGTTGCGCAGTTAAAAAAGCAATCGAAGATGAGGAAATATCAGAATTGAGACACTACTCTATCACCTTAATTCCCACCAACCTGTCATAAAGACCACCAAACGGACGTAGATAAACCAATATCGTATAATCATTTTGTGTCTGATACCAAGAGCCCTCAAGATTGGATAAATTTATATTTTCATCCTTATCAACTGTGGCATAATAATAGTCAAAGACTCCTTGTTTAAACAGGATTCTACCTGTATATGCCTCCAATTCCTTATCGTAATTCAATTTATTTTCTTCGTACAATTGCCAATCGCAAAAACCTCCAATTACATATACATCCTGATCCAGTAGTGGAGCATTGGTTTTTAATGTAAAAGTTACATTTGTGTATTCACTGCTTATAGCAGCATTAGGATTATCGTGATTAAGAAAAAGATAATTACCATTTAAATCTTTATGAAAGAAATAATTGCTAAACCTTCGTACATTATCCTCTTCCAATACAACTTCAACACCTCTTCTCCTTACATCTATTGATTGTATTTCCAGATTGGTGTAGCGCAAACTTCTGCTGTCAAAATACCTGAATTCGTTTAGTGCCTCAAATACAAAAGGGTCAAATGCATCAAATTTAATATTGTCACCGACCAAATACTTCGGAGAAACATCACGGATAGCATCTATCCATTTGTCATTTTGCAAAACCGTAACCTTAAGCTCTTTTAAGGGGTCTACTATCCTGAAATCTTTATTGTTCAACACGATTTGAATACTCTGTGCTGTTCTATATCGCGATACATCTTTAGCATGATCCAATTCCGCCATTATTTTCAATTTATTTTCAACCACCAAAAATCTTCTTGTAATAACTACATCATCATTTTCATCATATACTATCAATAAGTAATTACCCGAAAGCAACCATTTTGTATTTTCATTAGGCAATCGCAGTCTGTAGTGAGTGTATTGAAGTAATGTGAAACTCGAACTCTTGCTATCCTTTATTTCTTCACCATTAAACCCATCAAGAAAATCTTCTTCTGTTATTTCATCGCTAATATTCCAGTCCATATCACAATGAACAATCTTATAATAATAGTTTTTGCTATCACCATCGATATCATCAAATTCAAAATGCAAGGTTATACCTTTAAGGTTTGATACAGGATAAGACAAAGGATTATTCCCTGCATAAAACTTTACAGATTTTATATTTTCTTGATAAACATAATCCTCGTGATAAAAATCCTCCTGACCATTGGCAAAATTGAAAGCAAACAAAATTAAAACAGCTATGAAAATCCGCATTGACACTATATTATTTATAAAACAAAAAACGAAATACACCTTAATCCAAACTGAATATTTAACGCAAATAGACAATAAAATTATAAATATAATGCATTTAACAATTATTTTATATTATCCCCAACCCTTTTTTCTTTTCTATCGTCTATACTATTAGATTTGATTAAATAATAAAAAATTATAATTATGAAACACTTATCCTTTTTACAATCAATCTTAGTATTATTCGGTCTTATGATTTTCGTACAATCTTGTAGTTTTGACGAATGCAAAGAAACTCGCAGATATGTGTACTACAGACCCGTTTACAAAACCATAGAACAAATAAGAGACATAAAAACACAGAGTCCTGAAGCTCTTAAAAATCCGGGCAAAATCTATGTTTACGGTGATTATTTGTTTGTAAATGAAATCAACAAAGGAATACATGTCTTTGACAATAGCGATATCAATAATCCGGTAAATATTTCTTTTATTTCTATTTTAGGAAATGTTGATTTGGCTATCAAAGACAATATACTTTATGCAGACAATTTTTTTGATCTGATAAGTATTGATATTACAGATCCTAAAAACCCGCATTTTGTAAATTCGGTTAAGGAAATATTTAATAAAATATATGGTTCTAATAGGAAATATGTGGTAGAATATATACCAACAGATACATCCGTAGTCATTGATTGCTCAAATCAATATTGGGGTTACCAATATTATGAAAAAGATGGAGGCGTTTACGTTTCTAATGATAACTTAGGTGGAAATAGTACTTCTTGGAATCCTCCACCTAATCCAAACGGAGTCGGTGGTTCGATGGCGAGATTTACAATATACAAAAACAGATTGTACACTATAAATAAAAGTAAAATAAATGTTTTTAATATCACTAATCCCCCTGTTCCTTATTTGACCAATACTGTTAATGTTGGTTGGGGTATAGAAACTCTTTTTCCATACAAAAACAATCTACTCATAGGTTCAAGTACGGGAATGTATGTCTACGATCTCAAAGACCCTAACACTCCTACTTTCCAATTTCAATTCAGGCATGGTAAAGCTTGTGATCCCGTATATGCATTAGGGGATTATGCCTATGTGACATTGCGTACAGGCACCAGATGTGGAGGTGATATAAATCAATTGGACGTTTTGGATATAAAAGATCTCAAACATCCTATACTGATCAAATCTTATCAAATGTCCAATCCTCAAGGACTAGGAGTGATTGGCGATAAGATGATTTTATGCGAAGGTACATTTGGACTAAAGGTTTTGGATATAAAAGATAAAAAAAATATCACAGTTCAATCAAAAATAGAATCAGGAGACTTCTTTGACGTCATTCCTCTTAGTGAAGATGATATTATAGTGGTAGGCAAGACCGGTTTGTACCAATATAAATTGGAGAATTATCAGTTGAAAGAACTGAGCTTGATACCAATTGCAGTAGAATAGGATTGGTGATTTTTTATTCTGGGTGTCGTCCGACGTTCAAAGTGCTTTTGACAGTAAATGAATATAGAATTATTTTTACTTAAAAAAAAACTAAAAAAAATGAATTACGTTAAATATTATATAGCAATAATTATCTTGATTTGTATATCAGTACAAATTAATGCGCAAGATAGTGATATATCCAAGGACAAATTAGTATTAAAAAACGGAAGTATAATTTACGGCAAATTGCTTAATTACAACCCGTCAAAAATCATTGAGTTTAAACTTGCAGACAATACAGTTTTGTCTATACCGGATTCAAATATTGTAAGCATACAAACAAACTATATCTCAGACCAAAATGATATGTCAGGCAGTAATACTAAAAGGTTTCATAGTTTTTTTGCTTTCAGTTTATCCCCGGGTAATAGTATTTCCAATAGTAGATATGGCAGTAGCTTTTCAGGTACGGGCATTGGAGTGGAATACACAGCACAATTTCGGCTATCCAAGTATCTGTTTACAGGATTTGGTGCAGGGATTCAGACATACAATACATTCGAAAAAGCTATATTTTACCCTGTTTATGTTGATTTGATGACATTGGTAAAAAGCTCTAAATCTTCACCTTTTTTCAGGTTACAATTGGGTTATAGCCCTGTATCATCATCAAACGAAGATTATCTTACCGATTATAAAGGTGGATTGATGTTTAATCCGGCATTTGGGATAAAATTTGGAACAAAGCATCTGGATTATACATTGGATTTTAACTATAAATACCAAAAGGCGTCTTTTGATTATAAATACAATAACAGTTCGAGTACAAAAGACATAATTTATAAGAGATTTTCATTTAGATTTGGAGTTTTATTTTAGTAAATGGATTTATGAACAAATATTCCGACAAGGATTTGATTAAAGCTTGCAAGAAAAATTCAAGGAAGCATCAGGAGATTTTGTATCTAAAATATTTTGATACCATGTACGGAATGTGTTTGCGTCAAACCTCAGATGAAACCGCTTCTATGAGTATAGTCAATGACGGATTTCTAAAAGTTTTTAAAAATATAGAAAAGTATCAATTCAAAGGCTCATTTGAAGGATGGATTAGAAAAATCGTTTACAATAGTATGATAGACCACTTCAGAAATTCTTACAGTAAGCAAAAATTTATTGAAATAGATAGCAAACTAAAGTTTTCGGAAATCAATACTGATATTGAATACGAAGAATTGTTAAAAATAGTAGATACCTTGCCTGAAAACAGTAAAAGTGTATTTATTATGCATGCAATAGAAGGGTATAATCATAGAGAAATAGCAGCTATTAAAGGAATACCTGAGGGAACTTCCAAATGGTATCTATCACAAGCTAAGAAAAAACTAAAAGAATTATTAAGCAAAAACAAACTACAAAATATAATATAAAAACGATATGGGAAAAAGAGATTTTGACAATAATTTAAAATATCAGGGCTGGGATCAAATGAGTACTATCCTCGATAAAGAAATGCCTAGGAAAAGGGGGAGCAAGAAGCTATTTTTTCTTATTTTCTT
>JALVAD010000638.1 GCA_027011385.1 Saprospiraceae bacterium
ATTATCTATTATATTAATATAGTAAAGGCCATTTACTGCATTTGAAGGTATTTGGTAATTTATTATATTTCCTCTTTTGGCAAAGTTATTTAAGCTGGTATTATCGATTATTTTTCCATTCAAATCGTATAAGAATAAACTCCTGCTACCGGTATTTTGATTAAAATTTAGTTCGATATTTAATCTATCTTTAACCAATGTAGGATAGATTTTAATCTCGGAATCTGCATATTTGTCATTTATACTATTTGTGGTCTTATATGATACCTCCCTATCAATATTTGAATTAATTACACTGTAGTTACTGCCTTCTTTTTTCCATATTATTGAAACTATTTCCAGATTATCAACGTCATATTTACTGATGTCAAAATGGATATTTCCTTCAAATGTTTTATTTGCATCAATAGAGCCAGAAGCAATCAAATTTCCAAATGAAGAACCTGTCAACTCCTCACGCAAGATTTTTTTATGTTTCGCATTGTTTCCTCTTGCAGCTTGATATTCTACAACTTCCTTTTCAATCAAATATATACCTAGATAATACTCACCTGATGTAGGAGTAAAAAATTTTGTTTTGTAAGAAATACTCATTTCTTTATTACTGTAAGTCGCTTCAATACCTGTTTGTGCTAATGGTGTCTTGGCGATATATTCATTCACTTTTATTACGAAAGAGTTCCTTTTTGCAGATGTAGTATTTGAACCTACATATTGGTCTTCACCATTGAATGCAAATCTTGGTTGACCAATCAAATGAAAATTGTCCTTAATATCACTTGATACGATATTTTTCAATTTTCCACTAGGATGTGCAGCAAACAATACTGCTTTGCTTTCATTGTCTTCAATCAAATTATCAAAAAATGTCCAACCCCAAGATCCACAATTTGTACACCATGTAGCTGTAACTTTTACAATCAGTGGAGTTTGAGATTGAGGAACTTCAATGCTTTGTGCTAATGTAGTCAATGAGCTTAATACTAAAAGAGTTAAAAGGAAAAGGTGTTTTTTCATCATATTTATTTAATAAATTTACTAATAAGATAAATAAATAGTCATCAAATAAACCGAATACTTACAAAATTAATAAAAAAAATGTTATTTGTACTTTAAAACCCAAGAGTCCTTATCAATGGAGTCTCTCAATTCTTTCAAAAAAGCATATAGAGGTTTTTCATTGCAATCAAATACTACACCTGTTCTATAGAATTTGCCGTATTTTTCGACGTAGGGGGTGAAATTTGATTTTACGAGGCGATTTTTCATTCTTATAGAGTTGCTTCTTCTTTTGAAAGATCCTACAATGATAATACAAGATTTATTAAAGCTATTTTTTAGTGAGTCTCCCAAATCAATTAATTCAGCTAAAGATATTTTTTCCAGATCCCTATTTTCACTTAATACATTTATATCATCTGTCGTTTTATCTATTTCCTCATTTTCAATATCTGCTGAATTTTGTGTTTGAGATTTGATAGTAGAATCCGACTTAGCTTTAGTTATTGTATCGTTAATTCTATTTTTTGCAGACGTATCTATTTTAGTTGTCACCTGTGTGTTATTCTGTTTGTTTGAAGTCTCTTTTCTACTATTATCATCGGGGATAACTCCGGATAAGCAATACATCAAACACACAAAGCCCAGACTCAAAAGCGTTAATACAATAAGAGGAAATATCCAACTAGGTTTGTGATGTTCTTTTTTTCTTATAGATTCATTTTGTGAATGAATCTCATTTTTTGTTGTTCCTGCAATTATATTTTTTTTATTCTGATTCCTATCTATTAGGAGTAGAGGTAAATCCGGATAAGATTCTTTTAATAATTCTTGAAAAATAGGGGAGAACTCAAATTGTAGATTATCATTAATCCTTTTAAAAACGCCTAAATTATTTATAGTGGCTTCTCCAAAATTAGCAAGATTATTAAGAAGTGAAATAGAATATTTATGAATTTCATCTTCTATTTGATTAACTTTTTTATTGTGCTTATTAGCAACAAACTGATAAAAAGCGGAATTTAATTCCGTATTATAATCTACATCTTTTAACTGGATATCAAATTTTGGTCCAAATATTTTTCTTTTGGATGGTGTCCTTGACGCTGAAGATTGTTTTAGATACAACGTACCTAATCCGGGCAAACTCAATTGTTTCTCAGTAAAAATATAAGATATGATATCGTTGGTTAAATCCATCGAAAATATTAATTATAAAAAATAACCAAAACTTAATCTAAGTTCCAATTATTTCTAGAATGCAAATACCATTCCAAAAAAAAAACAAGACATTTATACTGTCATGATATCTTTTTCTTTTTTATCCAATAGATTTTCAACTTTTTTGTAATATTCCTTGGTTAAATCGTCTACTTCTTTTTCTCTTCTTTTACCTGAATCTTCAGGATAACCGTCTTTCACTTCTTTTTTAATAGCCTCAAGCATTTTGTGCCTTGTTGATCTTATACTCACTTTAGAATCTTCTCCATATTGTTTTGCTATTTTTACAAGTTGTTTTCTTCTATCCTCTGTTAATGGTGGAACGGTTAATCTTATAAACTCTCCATCATTCATCGGAGTAATCCCAATATTTGAAGCAAAAATAGCATGTTCGATTAGTTTGAGTTGAGATTTGTCCCAAGGTTGAATAGCTATAGTACGACTATCGACAAGAGATACATTTGCTAGGTGATTTAATGCTGTTTTTGCTCCATATGCTTCTACATATATCTCTGATAGCATTTCAGGAGAAGCTTTTCCTGCTCTAATATGTGAAAGCTCATTATTTAAGTGTTCAATGGATTCTTCCATTTGCATTTTTCCTTCTTCCAGGATATCAGATAAATACTTTTCCATAATATTTTTTTTAATTAGAGATTATCAACCCTCAAATATAGTAATAATTATAATAATTTAACCTCTTCTTCCCGTATATTTTAATAAGAAATACAAAAACATAACTAGAGCATTAAGTGCAGCTACGACATAAGTCATTGCAGCCCATTTTAATGCATCTTTAGCACCATTATATTCTTCTCCTACCAACACATTGGAACTATCTAACCAAGCCAAAGCTCTTTTACTTGCATCAAATTCCACAGGCAAAGTAACGAAGCTAAATAAAGCAGTAATTCCGAAAGCAATTACAGGTAACAACATTATTTGTGGGAAGGAGCCAAAGAACATAAAAGCTGCTAAAAGCAAATATTGTTGAGCCATTGAAGCGACTTTTACAGCAGGAACTAAGTTTGACCGTAGTTTTAAAAAAGGATAATGCATATCATGTTGAACTGCATGTCCGCATTCATGTGCCGCAACAGCTGCTGATGCTATACTTCGGCCTTGATATACATCCGGACTTAAGTTCACTATCCTAGTTACAGGATTATAGTGATCTGTCAACATCCCTTTTCCCATTTGTATTTGGACGTTATGAATTCCAAAATAATCCAACATTTGTTTTGCTATCTCAGCGCCGCTCATATTATTTCTTAAAGGAACTTTACTGTACTTATTGAATTTAGATTTTAGTCTTCCGCTAACCAGCATCCCGATTACACTAAATGCAATAACAATAAAATAATACATTCCGTATCCACCACCCATATTAAATAATTTTAATTTATAATTTCAAAATTCAAATACTTTCTTAATACTTTTGGTACAACAATACCATCAGGAGTCTGAAAGTTTTCAAGAATTGCTGCTACAATTCTTGCCAGAGCCAAAGCACTACCGTTTAGAGTGTGTGCTAAATGGATTTTCCCATCACGATCTTTGTATCTCAATTTTAATCTATTGCTTTGAAAAGCTTCAAAATTGGATACAGAGCTAACCTCTAACCACTTCTTTTGCCCTGCTGAATATACTTCAAAATCATATGTTAGAGCTGATGTGAATCCCAAATCTCCACCACATAAACGCAAAATTCTATATGGGAGTTCCAATTTTATCAGCAAATTCTCAACATGACTAACCATTTGGTCAAGGAGCTTATAAGATTCATTAGGATGTGATATTTGGACTATTTCTACCTTGTCAAATTGATGTACTCTGTTCAATCCTTTTACATCTGAACCATATGATCCGGCTTCTCTTCTAAAACAAGGTGTGTAAGCTGTTACTTTTTGAGGGAAATCACTTTCTTTAAGAATTACATCTCTATATATATTTGTAATAGGGACTTCTCCTGTTGGAATTAAATATAAATCATCTTTCTCCATATAATACATTTGCCCCTCTTTATCCGGCAATTGACCAGTAGCTAAAGCAGATGCTTCATTTACCATAAGAGGTGGTCTTATTTCTTCATATCCGGCTTTTTCAGCTTCATCCAAAAAGAAATTAATCAGTGCTCTTTTTAATTTTGAACCTTTATTTCTGAAAAGTGGAAATCCTGAACCGGTAATAAAAGCTCCTAATTCAAAATCTATAAGATTGTATTTTTTCGCCAACTCCCAATGTGGAAGAGCGTCTTTTTCAAGAATAGGAAATGGATCCGTCCAATCTTTTACTACTTCGTTATCCTCTTCACTTTTACCGTGAGGGACAGAATTGTGAGGTGCATTTGGAATACTCAAAAGAATATCATCAATCTTAATTTTTAATTCCTTATCATTTTCATCATAAGTTTTTATCTTTTCTTTAATTTCCACTACTTCAGCCTTGAGCTTTGATGCCTCATCTTGCTTTCCCTCCTTATAAAGTTTCCCAATTTGACCGGAGAAATCTTTCATTTTTGATTTGAGATCATCATTTGCTTGCTGATTGCTCTTACGCTTTTTGTCGTGAGAAATGAGTTCATGCAAAATAACCTTAATGTCATCTTCATTATATCCTCTTTTGGTAAGTGATTTAGCGATAAAATCCAGTTCTGCAATTATTTTTTTTAAGGTTAACATTTAACTTGTTTTGTTTTATAAATAATCCAATTA
>JALVAD010000639.1 GCA_027011385.1 Saprospiraceae bacterium
TTATTATGTTGATATATTAAAAAACGAATAGAATTTTATAAAAAAATAAGAATGTTATTACAAATAAGAAAGTCAAAAATACATAAAGCGACTATTACAGATGCGAATTTGAACTATGAAGGCAGTATTACAATTGATGAGGACTTGATGGACGCTACCGATATCATCGCAGGAGAAAGAGTACAGATTGTCAATAATTACAATGGTGAAAGAATCGAGACTTATGTTATCAAGGGCGAAAGAGGCACAGGAACTGTTTGCCTAAATGGTGCTGCTGCCAGAAGAGCTGAAATCGGAGATGTAGTGATAATAATATCCTATGCAATGATGACTCCTGAAGAAGCGAAAGTTTACGAACCCAAAACTGTGTTTGTTGATAGTAAAAACAAAATCAAAAAGTTTGGAGTTAAATAAGTTCATCAAAAACATATTGAAGTTTATTGTATTTACCGGAGTTGGAGTGGGCATACTTTATTTTGTGTATCAAAGGCAAAGTGAAGCCTATCATCAAGAATGTATTCTGAAGGGAATAAGCTCTGAAGATTGCAGTTTGGTCAGCAAAGTGTACAACGACTTTGTTCACTCAGATTTATTTTATCTTTTTATGGTTATCTTTTTATTCACTTTGAGCAATGTTTCCAGAGCGATGAGATGGAGGATGATGCTGAAGCCTATTGGCATTAATGCAAGGTTTTTTCCTGCATTTAACAGTATTATGCTCGGATATTTTGCCAATTTGGGATTACCCAGAGTAGGAGAATTTGTAAGGGCGGGAGCATTGGCTAAAAAAGAAAATGTAAAATTTGACAAAGTGATGGGGACAATTGTTTTGGATAGAATTATAGATGTCATTAGTTTATTGATTGTCTTTGTCGTTACTATTGTAATTTCTTCCGGCAAATTATTGGATTTCATTAAGGACAATGGTGATATTTCAAATAAAATAATGAGTATAATCAATAATCCTGTTTATTGGTTTATCGGAGTTTTTTTATTATTAGCTGTGTTTTTTATACTAAAAAGCAATAAGTTCAAGGAAAGTTTTATAGGGAAAAAAATATTTAGCTTTATTCAAGGAATATTGACCGGAATAAAAAGCATAAAATCGATTGATAAGCCGGTTATATTCATTTTTCATTCGGTTTTTATATGGGTGATGTATTTTATGATGAATTATGTTGGATTTAAGGCATTTGGACCGACTTCACAATTGGGCTTGGATGCTGCTATTGTAGTCTTTACTTTTGGAAGTTTGGGAATGGTAATTCCATCTCCCGGTGGTATGGGAACATATCATTTTCTAGTGATAGAAGCTCTAAAATTATTTAATGTCAATGGAAGTGATGGTTTTTCTTATGCAAATATCATTTTCTTTTCTATACAGATTTTCGGTATTATCTTTTTTGGAATATTAGCCTTAATTATGCTAAATATTTATACTAAAAATAAAAAAATCATAGGTTAAAGTGAATTATAAAACTAAGATTTTTCGCAATATTAACAGCCAATCGATTGAATTGATCAACAAATGGAAATCGGAGGGTAAACGAGTTGTTTTTACCAATGGCTGCTTTGATATACTTCACAGCGGACATATCAAATATCTATCAGAGGCGGCAGCGCTTGGAGATAAATTTGTGATTGGACTCAATAGTGATTCTTCGGTAAGTCGCTTAAAAGGAAACGACAGACCAGTAAAATCAGAAGAATGCAGGGCGGATATTTTAGCATTTATGGCTGTGATTGATATGGTAGTGATATTTGATGAAGATACACCCGAAGCCCTAATAAAAAAAATAATTCCCGATGTATTGGTAAAAGGGGGAGATTGGAAGATAAATGAGATAGTAGGTGCTGATATAGTGATTAGCAATGGCGGTGAAGTAAAATCTTTGAGTTTTTTAGAAGGATTTTCGAGTACAAGAATCATTGATAAAATGAAAAAATAGTTAGATGAAAATAAAAGAAATTACTGATTTTTTAGAGACAATTGCACCATTGGAATATCAAGAGAGATATGACAATTCAGGATATATTGTCGGTAATAGAGAAAATGAATTCACAGGAGCTGTCATTTGCTTGGATTCTACAGAGGAAGTAATTGATGAGGCGATCTCATTGAGATATAATTTGGTGATAGCTCATCATCCGATTATTTTTCAGGGTATTAAGAAATTGACAGGTAAAACTTATATTGGCAGGACTATTCTTAAGGCTATTAAAAACGATATTACGATTTACGCTATTCATACCAATTTGGACAATTCTTTTGCCAATGGAGTCAGCACCAAAATAGCGTCTAAACTAGAATTTAATAATCTTGAGATTTTAGACCCCAAACCTGAGTTTTTAATAAAAAATAAGGAAGTTGGAACCGGAGTAATAGCTACTTTGGATAAGGAAATGGGAGAGATGGAATTTTTGAAATATCTTAAACAAAAATTGAATCTAAATTGTATTAAATATACGGGACTAAGGGGAGAGAGTATTAAAAGAGTGGCGATTTGTGGTGGTGCTTGTAGCTTTTTATTGAAAAAAGCTTTGCGTTCTGATGTTGATGTGTTTGTTACTGCTGATTTTAAGTATCACGAGTATTTTGATGCTGAAAATAAGCTAATAATTGCAGATATAGGTCATTATGAGAGCGAAATCTTCACAATTGAGCTAGTTTTTGATATTTTAACGAATAAATTTAGTACCTTTGCCGCCCGTTTGACAAATGTTATAACAAACCCTGTAAAATATTTATAAAATTATGGCTACAGCAAAGAATGCAACAACAGAAACAACAGCAGAAAAGTTAATCACACTTTATACTCTTCAATATACTGCTACACAACTTGATGAAATCAATAAAATGCAAGGTGAACTTCCTATGGAGGTTAAGGATATGGAAGATGAAATCGCAGGTTTGAGCAAAAGAAAAGAAAGATTTCAAACCCAAATAGAGAATCTTGAAGCTGATATAAATAAGCATAAAGAAAATATCGCAGTATCTAATGCAGCTATTGAGAAATACAAAGTTCAATTGGATAATGTAAAAAACAACAGAGAATTTGAAGCTCTTTCAAAAGAAATAGAATACCAGTCTTTGGAAGCTCAGTTATCAGAAAAGAAAATTAGAGGACTTGAAGAAAAATTGGAGAAAGTAAAAGAAATGGCTGAAGGTATTGATGAAACTATCGAAGCTAAAAAAGAGCAATTGGATAAGAAAAGAGTAGAATTGGAAGCAATTATCCAAAAGAATGAGAAGAAAGTTGGAACTCTTGAAAGAAAATTGGTAAGATTGAGTAAAAAAGTTGAAGATAGACTGCTAAAGGGATTCAATGCACTTAGACAAAGATATGCCAATGGTTTGGCTGTCGTGACTATTGAAAGAAAGGCTTGTGGAGGTTGTTATAATACAGTTCCACCTCAAATTAAAATTGAAGTTGCGCAGAATAAAGAAATTATCGCTTGTGAAAATTGTGGTAGAGTTTTGATTTCCGATGAACTAGCTACTGAAGTTGATAAAAAAGATAGAACAGTCGTAGTAGAAGAAAAACCAAAAAGAAGAACAAGAAGAACAAAGACAAAGGCATAAAATATATTCCTTGTTTTTCTGTTTAGTTAACAATGAAGTTGATAAATCATATAATAAAAAGAATCTTGTTGCTGACAGGGTTCTTTTTTATTTTTTTGCTATCCGGTAATTTAAGCGCTCAAAAATACTTTTCGATAACTCCTGGTATTAAATATGCTTATAAAACTATCACATATTTGCAATTGGATAAAGCACAGCGAATATTGGATTCCCTTAAGATTGAAGAGCCTGGTAATATGTTGATTTATCATATTGAAAATTATATCGACTTTTACCGGATATTTATTAATGAGGACGTAAAGGAGTTTGAGAGCTTAAAGGATAATAAGGTTTACAGAATAGACAAGATAGAGTCCGGTGATAAAGATTCGCCTTATTATAGATTTAGTAAAGCGGAAATAATATTGCAATGGGCTATAGCCAGATTGAAATTTGGAGAAAATGCAAAAGCCGCATTTGAGGTAAGATCAGCTTTTAAAGCACTAAAGAAAAATCAAAAGAAATTCCCAAAATTTGTAGCAAACTATAAAAGCCTAAGCGTGATTCATGCTCTAACCGGTACATTGACCGGATTGAACAAAGCTATATTTACTACAATTACGGGTATCGATGGAACAATAAAGCAGGGAGCGACAGAGATTAATAAGCTAATTGAATATACCAAAAACAATGATTTTTTATTCAAGGATGAATCCTATACAATCGCTAGTTTTATTGCATTTCATTTGGAAAACAACAAAGAAAAAGCGTGGAAACTCATCAATGAACCAAACTTGGATATCAATAATAGTCCTCTTGCTTGTTTTGTATTAGCAAATATGGCTCAAAAAACAGGCAAAAATGAATTTGCTATAAGGATATTGGAAAATAGGCCAAATAATCCTGGGCAACTACCTTTTTATTATTTGGATTATATGTTGGGCAAAAGTCTGCTATATAAAAGTAATAGGCTGGCATATTATTACCTAAGAAGATTTGTTGATAATTTTAATGGTATAAATTATATAAAGGATGCATACTTAAAATTGGCTTGGTATGAATTGATAGTAAACAATGATGAAAGGGCATATTGGCAAAATATCGCTAAATGCATATCGGAAGGAGAATCGATTGTAGATGAAGATAAAACAGCAAAAAAAGTAGCTTTCAAATCGATTAAACCTAATCCAATACTGTTAAAAGCAAGATTGCTTTACGATGGTTCTTATTTTGAAGATTCTTATTCAGTATTGATAAAAAATAAAAAATTGTGTTTAAATTCCTATACGGATAAATTGGAATTCAATTATAGAATGGGTAGGATTTTGCAAGCTTTAAAAAAGTATAATGAAGCTATAAAATACTTTGATAATGCTGTGAAAATAGGAGAAGGAACAAACTCGCATTTTGTATGTAATTCGCTTCTACAAACAGGGGTAATTTATGAGAAGCTTTTGAAATTAGATGAGGCAAAAAAAAATTATAAGAAATGTCTGAATATAGATTCCGATGAATACAAAAATAGTATTCACCAAAAGGCAAAAGCCGGATTAATAAGGATAAATTCTTGATTTTTTTTATTTAGCTTTACGGATTCATTTTTTTTATTTAACTTTGGAGTGATTTAAAAAAAATAGTGATTGATACCGGCTGATGAGATATCCGGATTGTCGAGATTTGTGGAAAATTGTAATAAGATATGAAAATAGATTTAAAAAAACTTTTTGGGCTTGATGATAATTTTGATGAGAAAAGTATAAATGCCCTGCTAAATGCAATAAATAAAAATCATCTTAAAGAATTTGACTATTTGAAGTTTAAGGCTTCAATCAAAAATTTAGTAGAGATGAATATGGATGAAGAAACGAGTATCAGATCTACTTTTACTACCGCAAAAACCATAGGAATAACCAAAGATTATCTACTTGAAACGATAAAGCACTATAAAAATATTCTTCAAAAAGAGAAAGAAAATTTTTCGATTGCTCTAAAAAATAAATTGGATAATAGCATTGTAAATAAAAAAGAAGAAGGTGAAAATTTAAAAAAAGAAATTGCTAATCTGGAAAATAAAATAAAAGAATATCAAAAAGCAATAGAGCAGGGAAAAAAGCGTCTGGCTAATATCGATAGCGATATATCAAAAGTCAAAACAAAAATAGAATCTACAAAAAATAATTTCGTGAGCGTTTTGAATCATTTGGAGACAATAATTAACGAGGATGAATCAAAAATCAAATCGGTTCTATAATTAACAAAATTTAAGAAAAAGAAAATTTATAATAATGGAAAATAATTTACCAAGCAAAAAATCAAAATCTTTTTGGTCAAGACCTGAAGGAGTACTAGGAGCAATAATTTTAACGGCTATAATTGTTGGAGGCGGTTATCTTATAATATCTAATCTGGCTGCTTTAACCGCTTTTATGGGCAATGTTCTAGGGTTAGCGGTAACAGTACTAGCCATCGGAGTACTATTATATATGGTCATTGACCCCAAAATGAGAAACTTGATTTCTTATATGTATAAAAGTATGATGCGAAAAATCACTAGTATCTTTGTCACTATTGATCCAATCGGTATATTAAAAAATTATATTGAGGATATGCAGACTAATCTTGGTAATCTTGATAATCAAATAAGTAATCTGATGGGGCAAATAAGAAAAATTAAATCCCTGTGGACAAAGAACGAAGAAGATATCAGAGTTAATTTACTCAGAGCAAAAAAAGCCAAAGAACTTGGTGATGAAAAAAACACTTTGCTTTCTTCCAGAAAAGCAGCAAGACTCAAAGATGTAAATGAAAAATATGCCGTTTTGCTTAAAAAAATGGATATACTTAAGAGACTATTGAAAAAAATGTACGATAATTCCGAAATATTGCTTGAAGATACCAAAGATCAAGTAAAAGTAAAAGAAGAGGAGAGAAAGGCTATTCGTACCTCTCATACCGCTATGAAATCTGCTATGAATATCTTGAGAGGAAACAAAGATAAAAGAATGATGTTTGACGAAGCTGTCGAATATATAGCTGATGATATTGCAAATAAAGTTGGTGAAATGGAGAGAATGATGGAATTATCATCAAATTTTATGGAATCAATAGACTTGGAAAATGCACAATTTGAGGACAAAGGCTTGCAAATGCTTGAGGAATTCGAAAAGCAAAGTACCCTTTTGATGCTCGATCCACCAAAGGCATCTGCTAATGAATTTAGTTTGGATGATCTTAGTGTACCTGAAAAAACTACAAGAAATACGGATTCATCGTCATCATACGATAATTTATTTGATTAGTGCTCCGCGCAAAAAAAGGCTACATATGTAAACTTGTTCTTTTGTATATAATATGCACTTATACCAATTACGAATCAGTTTTATCATAATAAACAGTTTTATTTTACTTTTTCTGCGTTAAAATATGTTCCTATGTCTAAGGCTATGGAAATATATTTTGCCTTGAATAAAAAAACTAAAACTAAATTTATTTAACGCTAAAACTGAAACACAATTGGTATTATTTCTTGCACAGCGCACTAATATTTTTGAATTGACTTTAATCTGAATTCCTTAGAAAATAGTTTTTTTTGATGAGCAACAGTATGAAATTGCCATATTGCTTTATTTATAAACTTTCTATATAAATTTTGTAAAAGAATTTAAACAATAATTTTGTTTTAAATTAAAACTGACTTACAATTATTTAAAGATATTCCACCTTCAAGTATTATTTTCTATTATCTCACTTTTGTTTTATTCCTAAAAAAGAGATTAAAAAAAAGTAGTATAAATTTTGTCATATTAAATAATTTTATAATATATTTGCATCATTGTGATTTGATTTGAAGAAAGGCTTCTCAAAATAAGTCACAAAAACCAACCCTGATGTTTCATAATAGAAAAGAATTAACTTTTGTATTAGGAAAGCTAAACACTATCCTAAACATAACCCTAGAATTAAATTATTATGAAAAACAAACTTATTATGAAATTTTTTGTATTGGAATGACTTAACCCGTTTTATTGATTGGTTTGCGTTATAGCGATACGTGATACTAAACTTTCAAGCATAAAACAAATTTGGGCGTTTAGTTGATGTGAGAACAATGAATATTGTTTTCTTGAAAATGGCACCCCCTCCATTTATTAATAGTTATATTATATGGCAACTCCTTGTATTTCAAGTAAATTAGGATTGGTGTATAGCGTAAACATAATCTTTATTACGGGTATTAATTAAAATTGAATTTAGTATTGCTGTTTTTTACGGTAAGACAAGGGTAGTCTTTTTTCTATCAAATATTAAAAAGACTTCAAATAAAATGATTTGTATCTGTTGGTAGCAGGTATGGGTATGGACTATTATATTTTTATTTAATTTAACAACCACAAAACTATGAAAAAATTATTATTATTCATTTTATTCTCAATTGTAATAAATGGAATTACATTTTCACAAATTGCAATCAATATTGATGGGAGTAGTCCTGATGCTACGTCTATGTTAGATGTAAAATCTACAACTAAAGGTGTATTAATTCCTAGAATGAGTACTGTTGACAGAACAGGAATTGTAACACCTGCAAATGGGCTACTCGTCTATGATACTGACACTAAAAGCTTTTGGTATTTTGAGAATATCAGTGCTAATTGGACAGAAATAGCTTCCTCCATAAATAATATCAAACTTGTGGATACAGATGGCGATACTAAAGTAGAGGTAGAACAAAGTACAGATGAAGATAAGATAAGATTCACCATAGCAGGAAATGAACATTTTATAATGGATTCACTTGGGCATCTTGAAGTTGTCAATACGGGAGGTTCTGTATTTATAGGTGAATATGCCGGTACAAATGATAATTTGTCTAATAACTATAATGTATTTATAGGTAAATATTGTGGATATAATAATACTACCGGGTTGAATAATTTAGCCTTGGGACAAGAATCTTTATATAGTAATCAAACAGGGAGTGGCAATATAGCTTTTGGTGCATTGCCTTTAAATAGTAATATAGATGGATCTTCAAACATAGCTTTAGGATCTAAGGCCTTACTTTCAAATGAGCATGGAGATGACAATATAGCTTTAGGTAAGTATTCATTAGCCGGTAATATAACAGGAGATAAGAATATAGCTTTGGGTTTGGAAGCGTTGCAAAACAACACAACTGCTCATTCAAATATTGCGATTGGTTCAATGACTCTTCATAGCAATACAATTCGTTCAAATTTGATCGCAATTGGTGATTCAGCTCTCTTTAATAACGGAAATAACGTTTCAAATTTTGATGAAGCTATAAAAAATATTGCGATTGGTTCAAGTGCTTTAATTTCCAATGAAACAGGTAGTAAAAATACAGCGATTGGTTCAAATGCCCTTTATTCGAATTATGATGGAAAATCTAATGTTGCAATCGGAAATGATGCTATGTATTCAAATGAATATGGTTCAGGGAATATTGCTTTAGGTACTAAAGCCTTATGGGCAAATACTGATGGAGACTTTAATATAGCAGTTGGAGCATCTGTTCTTACTCACAATGAAACAGGCACAAGAAATGTAGCTAATGGATTCAAAGCCTTATTATTTAATACCTCTGGAAATAATAATATTGGATTTGGTTCATCGGTATTATATAGTAATACATCTGGAAATAATAATATAGCGATTGGTGCAGAGAGTTTACGAAATAATGAAGATCGATCTAATCTTATAGCTATTGGTGATTCAGCTCTTTATAATAATGGAATTAATGCAACTAAGGATTCTGATGGTACAAAGAATATTGCTATCGGCTCAAAGTCTTTATTCTCAAATACTAATGGATTTTCAAACACTGCAGTTGGTGATAGTACTCTTTTTGATAACACTATAGGTCGATATAATTCAGCATTTGGAGACCAGGCTCTTGTAAAAAATAGTGAAGGAATCGGAAATACTGCAATTGGAGCAGGTTGTTTATTTAACAATAATATAGGTAATGAAAATACCGCACTAGGATATGGAACTATGGTTTCTAATCTAACGGGAAGTTTAAATACAGCAATTGGACCTGAAGTTATGTTCAGCAATGAATCGGGAGATTATAATACTGCAATAGGAGGAGGTGCATTAAATAGCAATACCGAAGGTTCTTATAACACATCTGTTGGTATTTTTAGTTTAATGAAAAACAAAATCCATTCCAATCTAGTTGCAATTGGTGATTCAGCATTATTCTATAATGGAGATGGAGTTACAGATATTGATTCAGCAATTGGAAATACTGCAATAGGGTCAAAAGCGATGGCGTATAATATTTCCGGTTTAGCAAATACCGCGACCGGGTTTAAATCATTGTATAGCAATACTAATGGAAATTACAACGCGGCATATGGAGATTGGGCATTGTATTCTAATATCAGTGGGGAAGGAAATGCTGCATTTGGTCATTTTGCATTATATAATAATATTAGTGGAGAAGCAAATACAGCTTTAGGAGCAAATACTTTGTATAAAAATACCGAAGGAGAAGACAATATTGCTATTGGTGCATTTTCGATGGAAAGTAATAAAATAGGTTCAAATAACACGGCAATTGGATATAAAAGTCTTGTGAATAATGAAACAGGTTTTTCAAATGTATCAATTGGAAACAATAGTTTATTTAAAAATACAGAAAGAGGTAATCTAGTTGCCATAGGAGACTCTGCTTTATTTAATAATGGAATTGGGGCAGATAAAGTTCCCGATGCAATGTATAATACCGCAGTAGGGTCAAAAACTCTTTTTTCAAATACAACCGGTAATAGCAATACTGCAGTAGGTTATAGAACACTTTATTCTACAGAAACAGGTTGGGGAAATACAGCCATTGGAGGTGAGGCATTAAATAGTAATATTAATGGTAATGAGAATACTGCTGTTGGAACAAAGTCATTATATTCAAATACTACAGGAGTGAGAAATACTGCGACAGGTAACTATTCATTAAATAATAATGAAACAGGAGATGGAAATTCTGCTTATGGTTCTTCATCACTAACTAATAGTAAAACCGGTAAGTATAATTCAGCATTTGGTTTTCATTCATTGGGGGATAATATTTCAGGAAGTTCAAATGTAGCCATTGGCTATAAATCTTTACTAAAGAATAAAGATATTTCATATTTAGTGGCTGTAGGAGATTCAGCACTTTATAATAATGGAACTGGGATAGTATATGATAATGAAGCAAAAAAAAATACAGCGATAGGTTCAAAAGCTTTAGCATTGAGTGGAAGAGGATATGAAAATACATCGGTTGGATATAATTCTATGTATTCAACCACAACAGGTCATGGTAACTCGGTATTAGGATCTGAAGCAATGCTCAATAATACTACCGGCTTTTTAAATACCGCAATTGGACAAAGTGCACTAAAACAGAATATATCTGGGAGTAATAATGTTGCCATAGGAGTTTCTTCAATGTTTGGAAACGAGACAGGATATAATAATGTTGCTATAGGAAATACAAGTCTTAGTAACAATATTTCTGGGATAAGTAATGTTGCTTTAGGAGATAAATCTTTGAATTATAATTCTACTGGAAATCGCAATGTTGCTACAGGCTCAAGGTCATTATACAATAACACAAGCGGTAATGACAATGTAGCTGCAGGTTACAAAGCGTCGTATAATAATAAGTCGGGTAGTTTTAATATTGCAATTGGCAGGGAAGCTATGTATATGGACACCACAGGTAATGATAATATTGCCTTGGGACAAAGAGCAATGTATAAAAATAAAGTTGGAAATGAAAATATTTCACTTGGTCATTTTTCATTGTATTCAAATGATGATGGTTCAAATAATATTGCATTAGGACGGTCTTCAATGTATTACAATGATGAAGGGTCTTCGAATATTGCGATAGGAACAAGAGCTCTGTATAGAAATTCGATAAGATCAGGTCTTGTGGCAATTGGTGATTCAGCATTGTTCTATAATGGATATGGAGCCACAGATCAATTTGATGGAGAAAGAAATACTGCAATTGGAACAAAATCACTTTTTTCAAATACTTCCGGTTATAGAAATGTCGCAGTTGGATATTCATCTCTATATTCAAATACAACAGGGGATAAAAATACTGCATTTGGATATGATGCACTTTATAATTGTAATACACTTAATAATACCGCTGTGGGATATTTTTCGATGAGATCAACCACAAATGGGTCATTTAATAGTGCTTGTGGAGGATATTCACTTGAGGATAATGAAAGTGGAGAGTATAATTCCGCAATGGGGTATTATAGTCTTGGTGATAATACGACAGGGGATCAAAATGTATCATTTGGTGCTCATGCACTAAGAACAAATACATCCGGTAATAATAATACTGCTGTTGGGTATTCTTCTTCTTCATTAAATAATTATTCCAATTCTACCGGTTTAGGTTATGATGCTGAGCCAAATGGTTCCAATGTTGTTAGAATAGGGAACTCTTCTGTTGGTATTATAGGAGGATATACAAATTGGACAAATGTGTCATCAGATGCAAGGATAAAGAAAAATGTGAAAGAAGATGTTGTGGGAATTGAGTTTATCAAAAAACTAAGACCTGTAACGTATAATCTTGATATGGATGCAATTGCAAATTTAATTAATACACCTGATTCATTGAGGCTTTTTGAAGCGGAAAAACAAAAAGAAGCAGAAGTGCAAAATGGTTTTATTGCTCAAGAGGTTGAGCAAGCCGCAAAAGATGTTAATTTTAATTTTCATGGAGTAGTAAAACCTAAAAATGAAGACTCACATTATGGTCTTAATTACTCAGAATTCGTAGTTCCCCTAACAAAAGCAGTTCAAGAACAACAAGAGTATATCGAAAACCTCGAAAAAAAGTTATCTGCTTTAGAGCAAAAACTTCAAGAACTTGAGAATAAATTAAATGAAAAAAACTAAAACAAATAAGGCTTTACTCAATTTTTAAATAACGAAAAACTAAAATAAACAAAACTATGAGAAAACTACTTGTAATAATTATTATTCTACTTAGTATAAATGGAATAACTTTTTCACAAATTGGAATTAACAATGATAACTCAAGTCCTGATCCATCATCTATGTTAGATGTGAAATCATCGACCAAAGGAGTTCTTGTACCTAGAATGAAATCCTTTGAAAGAACGTCAATAGCGACTCCGGCAAATGGATTACTGGTATATGATACCGATACAAAAAGTTTCTGGTATTATGACATTATTTCAGCAAAATGGATTGAAGTTGCTTCTACAGTAAACAATATCAAACTTATAGATGCTGATGGAGATACTAAAATTGAAGTTGAACAAAGCCCGGATGAAGATAAAATAAGATTTACTATCAAGGGGAATGAACATTTTGTAATGGATTCACTAGGGCACTTTGAAATAGTTAATTCAGGAGGTTCTGTCTTTATAGGTGAAAATGCAGGTAAGAATGATGGTATAAACAACAATTCAAGTATTTTTATTGGAAATTCGACCGGGTTCAATAATACTTCTGGTAATTATAATATAGCTTTAGGATTTGAAACTCTTTTTAGTAATACATCCGGTTCCGAAAATATTGTATTAGGAAGAGAAGCAATGCTTGACAATCAAACTGGAAACAATAATATTGCTATTGGAGGTGATGCATTGGGAGTAAATATCAATGGAAGTAATAATATAGCAGTGGGAGAATCTACTTTAGGAGCTAATGAAGGAGGAAACTCAAATATTGCAATAGGTAAAAATGCATTACTTTATAATTCAACAGGATACTCCAATATTGGTATCGGTGTCGGAGCGATTGCAAATAACACGGACAAATCAAATCTGGTAGCTATTGGAGATTCCGCTTTGTATAATAGTGGTCTGGGGGCAGGGTATCCCGGTTTTGGCGATAGAAATACAGCGATTGGCTCAAAATCAATGTTTGAAAACACTGCTGGCAATAGAAATACTGCAACAGGGTATAATTCATTATATTCTAATACAGAAGGATCAAACAATGTCGCAATCGGATTCAAGGCATTATACGGAAATACAATGGGAGGTCAAAATACAGGAACCGGCTCATTCGCTCTTTCTAATAATAATTTTGGAAATGATAATACTGCTTTAGGATATGCTTCAATGACGAGTAACACTGATGGAGAAAACAATACAGCAATTGGAGCATATTCATTACCTCAAAATACAACAGGTAATAAAAACGCAGCAATTGGAAGAAATGCAATGTATACGAATACAACCGGATCTGAAAATACAGCAATTGGTTATGAAGCCTTATTCCAGAATGACACTTCTGATTATAATACTGCTTTTGGAGCGAATTCTCTAAGAAATAATGCTAGTGGAGCTGGTAATACAGCTCTAGGGTACAATACCCAAGTGAACAACATTTCAGGACATTCTAATGTAGCAATTGGTATTGCTGCATTAAATAAAAATACGGATGTATCTAATCTGGTAGCTATTGGAGATTCTGCATTGTTCAATAGTAAAACTGTTCCTCCAAATGGTGTTCACGGGGCTCTAATTCCCAAAAACAATACAGCTATAGGTTCTAAAACTTTATTTAGCAATGGCATCGGATTTAACAATACAGCAACAGGATTCAATTCTTTGTATTCCAATACTTCTGGAGATAACAACACTTCTATTGGAAATAAAGCAGCTTATTTGAATGCAACAGGCTCGTTCAATACTGTTGTTGGATCGGGAGCAAACCAAAACAATGTAGATGGTGATGATAATACAATAATTGGTTATGAAGCTGGACATGGAGCAGTAGCCCACAATAAATCAGGAAATGTGTTCTTAGGGTATCAAGCAGGATACTATGAAACCGGAAATAACAAATTATATATAGACAATTCTGATACTTCCTTTCCGCTAATTTACGGAGATTTCACTACAGATACTCTTACAATAAATGGAGCACTAAATATTAATAGAGCTTATTCATTTCCAAAAACAAGTGGCATCGCAGGTCAAGTATTGAAATATGATGGTAATGGCGACCTTTATTGGGATGATGACTATGACTCAGGAGGGGCAAAATCCTTAATTGAATTATCAGATGTGAGCTCATCTACACCAACTAACAGAAATGCTTTAATGGCAAATGGAGTGGATTTTGAGAGCAGGGCTATAGTGGAAGCTGATATTTCCGATCTAAAAAATTATGTTGAACAAGGAGCCAATATATCATTACTTAATAATGATGCAGGATATCTCGATACTCTAATCGGTGGATATGGTATAAATATAACCAAATCAGGTAATGATTATACTGTTGAAGCAGATACAACACAATTGGCTACCCAATATGACTTGACTCAAGTTAGTGGAGGTGGTTCAGGTGCAACTGAAATCAATGACTTGACAGATGGAAAGACTGGCTACTCAAGTGTATTTGTTGGATCAGAAGCTGGCGCATCTAATTCAGGATATTTTAATACTGCTCTGGGAGAAGACGCTTTACAAAGTAACACAACAGGACAAAATAATATTGCTATTGGATTTGAAGCTTTGAATACTAGTGACCAAGCAAGTAATAATATTGCAATAGGCAAGAGTGCAATGTTGGAAAACACAACGGGGTCGTATAACACTGCCATTGGAAACAATGCAATGCAAGAAAACTCTACTGGCAAAAACAATACTGCCATTGGACATAATGCTTTAAATATAAATATAAGCGGATCTTCAAATGTGGCCATAGGAATTGGAACATTGAGCCTTAGTTTAGATAAATCAAATCTTGTAGCTGTTGGAGACTCTGCATTATATCACAATATAGCTTCGGGTAATACAGCGATTGGCTCAAAATCTCTTTATGAAAATACGACAGGTACCGGAAATACAGCTGTTGGAATTAAATCAATGATGGAAAATAAAGAGGGGCTATACAATGTTGCTAATGGGTTTTATGCATTAAGAGAAAATATTGATGGAGATCAAAATACTGGTATAGGTGGTTTCTCTTTAAGTAAAAACACATCAGGCAGCTTTAATACGGCTTTAGGTTATCAATCATTAGAGAGAAACACAACAGGTAGTTGGAATGTCGCAATTGGCCGAGCTTCACAACATTTTAATAAAACGGCATCTAATAATGTTTCGTTAGGTATAAATTCTCTTGAATACCATCAATCAGGAAGCAATAATGTTGCAATTGGAAACTTTTGTATGCACTATGATACTTCTGGATTTGCTAATACCGCAATTGGAGATAAAGCCTTACAAAGCAACGAATTTGG
>JALVAD010000640.1 GCA_027011385.1 Saprospiraceae bacterium
ACTTTCTTTTAGATGAGAAATGTTTTGAAATTTCGGTATTTTATATTCTTTCAATCCTACAATTTTTAAACCATTTGTTACCTCTAAATCTTTTATCGCATTTATATTTAGAGCGGAATTATTATTGTAAAAAAATAAAGATTTAACTTTAGGCACTTTATCGAGTCCATTTAAATTTTTTAAATCTTTAAGATTATAAATTTCTAAATTTCCACCAATTTCTTCTAGATTACTCAAAAATGAAAAACTTTCGATTTGTGATACACCATCAAATATTACATTACCGGTTACTTTTTTAATAGTTTTAAAAACATTATTAATTCCATTAAAGTAATAATCAACATATATCTTACCATTTATAACCTCTTTACCTCTTAAATTTGAAATTATTTCGCTGAATCTATTTTTATTAATAGATGAAAAATGAGCATTTCCTTCATATACTAAATCTTTGGGCTCCTCTTCATGATGGTTTACACATGATGATATCGAAACAAAGATTACTAAAACTACAGTTACAAAATTTCTAAATGTTTTCATCTTTTGATAAATTTTTATTTGAAATCTATTTTTGTGACAACACAAACTCAGTAATTAATGATCAAATATATCAATTTTTCACGAGACTCGCTAAAAAAGAGATGAATTCTTGTAATTTAGCTATTTATAACCGCTATTAAAGAAAAAAAGCGGTTATAAATCACTAAATATTTATTATTTGATATCTGTTAAATCTTTATGTCTAAAGCAATTAATTGTATGGTCATTTACCATGCCTGTCGCTTGCATATGTGCATATATTACGGTTGAACCTACAAATTTGAATCCTTTTTTCTTCATATTTTTGGACAATCTGTCTGAAATTTCACTTGTCGCAGGTACTTCATTAATAGTTTTCCACTTATTGATAATAGGTTTCCCTCCTACGAATTTTTATATATATTCAGAAAAAGATCCAAATTCTTTTTGAACTTGAATGAACACTTTAGCATTATTAATAGTCGCTTTTATTTTGAGTTTGTTGCGAATAATACCCGCATTTTGTAATAACTCATTGTATTTGATATCATCGTAAATTGCAATCTTGTTGTAGTCAAATTGGTCAAATGCCTTTCTGAAATTTTCTCGTTTTTTTAATATCGTAATCCAACTCAATCCTGCTTGAAATGTTTCCAGAACTAAAAATTCAAAAAGTTTAGCCCGAAAAATTCACGAAAAAAGAACAAAATTGGGTGTAAAAGTCTTATCTTTACGGTGTTAAACAAAAAGCATTAACTTTTAAAAACACCCAATTTTGAGCGACAAGGATACAGTATTTTATTGAGGAAATCAATCAATAATTATAGATTTTTCAGCTGAAGAAATCAGTACTGATGGTTCATTAGTCTTACTTGAGAAAATAGAGCGAGAACATAAGCTTATAAAGCATTTTGCAAAATACATTCCTGACAATAGAAATCAAAATAGAATTGAACATTCAATCTATAACCAACTCAAGCAACGCGTGTTTATGTTAATACTTGGTTACGAGGACGCAAATGACGTAACACATTTAAAGAATGACCTAGTTTTTATAGATGTATTACAAGGGGAATTAGCTTCACAACCCACTATTTCAAGATTTGAAAATAGTTTAGACAAGCACTCCATATTTGAATTAATGAATGCATGGGAAAAGGAATTAATATCAGATATTTTTCAAGTAACATAGAAGAAAAAACAGCCAAATAAATATATTTCGATTTTTATGGAAAACGAGGAGAAGCAAGTGAGAACAGAATAAAAGAAGTAAAGAATATGTGTTTTTCAGACCGATTATCTAATCATAAATATTGGGCTAATTTTTTTAAATTATTTATAAGTAGTCTTACCTATGAAATGTTTTTATTGTTAAAACAAAAAATAAAGCGAACAAGTATAGAGAAGTAGCAGATAAATGGCAAATTAATTCTATAAGAACTTATCTATTAAAAGTAGGTGCAAGAATAAAAATCACCAAAAAGAGACTCTATTATCAATTATCTAAATCCTTTGTTTATAAAGATTTATCTCGGCAGATTAATACGCAATAGTGCTTGTTGTTTTACAAAAAAAGACAACAAGCGTGGGATAGGTATGCCTAATTGTGAAAAATGCCTTATTTTGGACCAAAAACATCAAAAAAACAATTAAAATTTGCTTGTAAGTTCTTGAAAACACACCCAAAATTGTTTAAATATTTAATCGAAACTTCAATTTGACATATTTAGAAAAATTATTACTCAAAAATCAATACCTATGAATAATGCGGGTTAACTCATGAAACTTTTTGGGTTTTTACCTTTTGTTAATACCATTTTAGTGCTAAAATGTTATCCCTAATTACTAACCCACAACTTTTCGGTTTGAAATAAAAAAGGGAGGTAAACTTTATTACCTCCCGTTAAAAACCACTTATAAGAACATTTATCTGTTAACTAAAATCTTATGTAGGGCTACTCCGGTTTTAGTGCTTAACTTTATGAAATAGCTTCCTGAGTTTATATTTTTACTTACTTTTAATTTAATTTCTTTATGACCTTTGGTCATTGGTCTATTAATTATTTGTTCGATCAACCTTCCCTCTATATCGTAAAGAGTTAAATCTACATTTGTGTTTTTTTCTAAATCAAAATCAATTGTTGTACTGTTTACAAAAGGATTGGGTGAATTGGTCAAAGCGGTTTTTCGCTCAAAAAACGGATCATTAGTAGCATTTAGAATATCAAAAACAGCTTCACTAGCCAATACAGGTGGTAATCTATCTTCTTGTTCAGGGATAAATGGTACACCATCACCGTCAGAGTCCCCTCCTTCTTCACCGGTAGGACCAGCCTCTGACAATTGCATTTTATTGATTACAGCTTTAGAGAATCTTGTATAAATAGCAGGAGCATCTGTTTGACTACCCACCAAACTAGCTTCTCTTAAAGCTCCTGTAACTAGTGCGACATTAAAAGGTGTATATACAGCCTTACTGCTTCCCGGATCGGTTTTAAACATATTGTTTTTACCAACATAATATTTTGAAATCAATACTCTATAAGCAGCATTAGCCTCTTGTAAAAACATATTTTTACCTGTCAATTCATACGCTGCATATAAGCCTCTAATTGCGGCTGTGATTGATTTTAAAGACTTAGTATTAGAGTGTCCTGTTCCAATCGTAAATGAATCAAAATAATCTCCGGCAGCATCTTTTAAGTTATTGATTAGAAACATAGCCTGTGCCGTTGCCATTTGCATTGGTTTACCTTCTATAGGTGTTCCTTTAAATTCTTCTTCCATTTTCTTCATCATCACAATGGTATAGCCTGTACTTACAGTAGATATTTTATTACCTTTTTTGACTTTGCCATCTTCAAAAATCGATCTATCTACAAATGTTTTATTAGCTTCGTCAAAATGCATAGCAGCTATATTCATAAATAATACTTTGCTAGCTCCCATCATCAAATCAAATGGTCCTGGTTTTCCGGTTTCAGACATTGAAGGAGGAAATGGGTCTCCGTCAAAAACAGACTTATATGCGATATGTGGCTCATCACTAGTATCAGCAGGATTCATCATATTTCTAAAATTTAATGTTCCCCACAACATTGACAATTGGTCAAATAAATGACTTGATTTATCGGTAACTTTCATTGAATTCAATCTTGGAGGTAATCCGGCTATTACCATTCCTTCAGTTATTTCTATTTTGTGTGGAAAGTATCTTATTCCATTTTGTGGATTGTATGTTGCAGGGTTAACAGCACCTAGTGAAGTACCATCAAATGAAAGTTTATTAATCAATAGCAATACTTTGTTGATAGATTCAGCAGTCAATACCTGTCCAATAAATCCATCTGCATTATCTCCTCCAAGAAAAATATTGTTGCTAGGGTCAAATTTTCCATTCAATGAATCAGGAGTGGAAACGCCATCAGGAACTACCTCATCTTCGTTTGCATCGTGAAAAGTACTCAACATATCTTGTGCCCAAAGGTATTGTTTCATTAAAGATTGTCCCATTGCTCCGGGATTCAATACTTTTTCCATCTTACTTCTATCCCATCTCAATGTCTTGAAATCCGTAGCAAAATCATCAGCAACTTTTTGAGGTAAGTGAGGATCTCCTCCTATAAATTCAGCAAATTGTGGCCAAGGATTCTTGAATGGTACAAAATGAGCACCTTGTCCCATATGTCTGATCATTCCCATCAAAACATCATCTTCCTTATACCCATTAGCAGAAGGGGTAAATTTTCCATCCATAGCATCCGGAGCCATACTTGCCATCAATCCAATCATTGGACTCCACATCATATGCAATCCCATTCCGGATCTGGAAATAATAGTTCCCAATTGGTATCTGGAGTATTCATAAGCTTCTATTCCTAGTGTATAACTAATCGAATCAGGTTTGTTTGCAACCATTGGATCTAAATCATCTAAATTGTATCCCAAAGCTTCCGCCCAAGGCTCTCCGCTCTCATTTATTTCATTGGCAAGGAATAATTGTTCCATTGTCTTATAATCTGTAGTATTGGTTATCTCCAGTTGTGAAAACAAAGGGAAGGTAAGCATCATAAATATTAAAAACATCAAATTAAAGTGAATTTTCTTTTTCATTTTTTTTATTTTAATTAACTAATATGTCTAAATAGTCTGAGAGATCTGACACTACTTACTTTGTATGAATAAAATGTATGGTTTTTGTCTCAAATAGACATTTAGTAGAAAAAAACAGATTTTTTTGTCAGGTTTTAACCCGCATTATTCACGGGTTTTCCTTTAGATTTGTAATCACAAAGATTAAAGCTTTTAAAAAAGACTATAATTATCACCATATTTTCTTTTTTGCTCCTTTTTTCTTTGTTAATAACTCAGTAAAATGTTAATAACTTTTAAAA
>JALVAD010000641.1 GCA_027011385.1 Saprospiraceae bacterium
TATCTTTTTCGTACAAACTCTACATTTTGTAAAAGGTCATATTTTTTAATACTTTACAATTTTCTTAGCTATACTAAAATTATTGCTCGTTATCTTTACAAAGTATATTCCTATATTTAAGTTGGAAATATCAATGGATGTTATCGATTTATTATTAGAATATTTCACTTTATTTTTTAACACCGTTTTATTTGATGAATCCATTATTTCAATTAAGAAATCGTCTTTGTTTTCTAAATTATTTAATAAAATATTCAAATTATTCTTAACAGGATTTGGAAATATTTGAGCAGTATTCGTCCCCTGTTTTTTGTTAATATTTATCACTGTTGAAAAAGTATAATTACCGTCATTGTCAATTATTTTTAATCTGTAATAATTTTCAGACAGAGGATTGACATCGATAAATTGGTATTTGTTATTGAAATTATTTTTCGAATGAACAGTTCCTATTATTGCAAAATCATTTTCACCCGGATCAAGTTTTTCAATTGAGAATTCGGCGATATTAACTTCAAGTTCTGTTTGCCAAATAAGTTTAACATGATTATTTTCAAAAAATCCGTTAAAGCTCTTAATATCTATTGGTAATTCAGCTCCATTTGAAGCACCACCGCCACCACCACCGGAAAAGCTTGAAACTTTATATTCAGCATAATATTCTCCGTTATAATTACCATCAATCCAATTGTATAAATCCGGCGTAATACCATGTAGAATTAAATTGTAGTCTCCCGCAGCTACTCCTCCCGGTTCCACATTGAAAGGGTCTTCATTTGTCAATACTTTATAGAAGTTCAGTTGAGTAATATCCGAAAGCGGCACACCTCCATAATCATTAATAATTATATTTACAGCATCAAATTCATCATGAGTGAAATAAAATCTTACGCCGACATCGGAAGCAGGTTCGGTAACCGGATCTACATTCCATTTTCTTCGCATAAATGCCGCTCCGGTAGCACCGGAAACATTTGGAAATCCATCAGGATCATTATTCCCCCAAAATGCATCGGTTGTACCGTCAGGATCAATAGTTACGGCATTGTTGGGAATATCGGCAACATCATCCAATTGAATAGACAATAATATCTGATTGTTGGAATAATTGAAATAATGAGTCCAACCTGCCGGGTCAATACAGGAAGAATCGGATGTTATGGAAGTTGCAGAAGCCGGTACAACATCAAAATCAGGTTTCTCATGCACTTCTATACAAAAATCTCCGGAACCAAGCATTCCTCCATCAACTTGAATATAATACATATCTCCGGGAAAAAGGCAGGCAAACATTTTTGACAATGTACTTGACATATCTACATCTTCGCTACAAGACAATTCGGTAGAAAGTGTGGTCAGATCACTGCAATCAAATGATGATGTTTCTCCATATAGAGATATTCTGGTATCCATAATTTGTCCCGGTGGTATATCTGTGGTTATTTCCACTTTACCCGATACCGGAGCTACAAATTTGAACCAAACCGTGTTGTTCAAAAACGGCATATTGTAGCAACTGCCTACAGGCTCGTCTGTTTCGACCGTAGCAAGTACATTAGTATATTGATCTCCGGAACAGGTTTCATCTACTGTCAAAAGTGTAGCATCGCACAGATTATCATTATCGGGAGCAGCTGCCGTTGTCCAGAAATTCGAACCTGCCCAATCACTATAATCCCCTCCTCCGCAATCGGTTCTGACATACCAAAATACCTGTGTACTTGCAGATAATCCGTCTAAATGATAAGGAATGGAAGTCGCAACATCAGTTCCGTCTGACTGACCCGAACCGGGAGTAAAATCGCTACCTTGTTTCCATTCGATATCCCATGTCGATTGAGAACCGTCAATCGTCCAATTGAGGTCAGCCTCACTGTCGGTAACATTTGATTCCCACAGTGAATATGGCACAGGACATACCGTTGGGCAGTTGGTTTGTATTTCGGGAACATTATCGCATCCGGAATTGTTGTTGTGAACATTTTTTGTCCTTCCGGGTATATCAAGAAAATCACAAATACTTTGTACTGAACATTGTGTTAATAATGCGTTATAAGTAATCTCAAGATCTGTATGATATTGATCAGAGGATTCAATTGTGTTAGGATCGATATTTTGAATTCCATCAAGACTTGTTATCAAATCATTTTCTCCAATCCATATATATCCGTCTATATGTTGCAATGATTCCAATCCGTTTAGATTTGCTAAAAGATCATTGTCATAGATTACAAGATCACCGCCAAGGTTTACCCCAATGTTTTGTATGTTTTGCAATCCACTCATATTGGTTATTCCTCCATTACCTATTATTCTCAAATTTCCGCCTATAAAGATAAGTGAAGACATTCCCACTAAATTGATCATTCCATTATTATTGGCAACGTATAATTCTCCGTGCAAATCCGTTAGATTATCAAGACCGTTTAGATTGAACAATGATGGGTTTTCATAGATTTCAAAATTACCATCTATATGAACCAGATTATTTAATCCAGTTAAATCATATAAATCAGCATTTTCGTGAATAACCAATTCACCTACATAGTCCAAATCAGTCAAACCGCTCAATGATGTCAGTGCATCATTGTATGAAATGTGCAATGAATTTGTAATATGTGTTAGATTGCCAGGTCCGTTTAATGCCGTCAGTGCATCATTGTTGGTTATTATTAAACTAAAATTAAGCGAAACCAGCGAAGGCATTCCGGATAGTGCAGTTAAAGAACTATTGTCTTCGATCGTAAAATTGTGATGAACATATACCAAACTGTTTAATCCACTAAGATCAGTCAATGAGTTGTTGTTTTTAATAATAAAATCATGCTTGATAGAATCTAATGCATCCAATCCGGTAAAATCATCAAGACCATCATTGTTTTGAACATCAAAATCTCCCCCGATATAATATAGATTATTCAATCCTGTAAAATTGTCCAGAATATCATTTCCTTGCACTGTTAATCTTCCTCCGATATAATTAAGATTATCCAAACCTGAGAAATTGGTAATATTGTCATTATTTGTAACATCAATGTAATCATCAACATATTCTAAATTGGGTAAGCCATCGAAAATTGTTATACTACCGTTGCTTGAAAAAGTAAGCGAATAAAGAGTATCTATACTTTCAAAACCGACAAAACTGGTTAATGAATTATTGTTTGAAAGTTTTAAATTATCCAGATCATTAAGATGATTGGTGGTTGAAAAAATATTATGTAAATCGGTATTTTTAATATCAATAGTGTTTGCGGATTCTAAGTAGTCGAAGCCATACAGGTTTTGAATGTTGCTATTGCCTTGAAACAAAAAGGTGCCCGGTACTGTAATTATATTGTCAAATCCCGTAATGTCAATAATATCATTTTCAATTATTCTCAGATCATCGCCTACACTATTGAAATTATTGGAACTAAAAAGATGCTGTAAGCTATTATTTGATTCAATAATCAGAGATCCTCCTACTGAAACAAGCAAATCCAAGTCATACAAATCTACAAGATCATCATTGTTTGAAATTCGCAAATCGCCGGAAACATTAGTTATATTTTGCAAACCTGATAAACCGGTTATTGTATTATTGTCATAAATTGTCAAATCACCAGAAATACTTGTTATACTTTCAAAACCCGTAAAGTCAATGAGATGGTCTCCGCTCAGATACAAGTCCTGACCTATAGATGTCAGGTTGCCGGATGAAAATAAATGTTCCAGGAAATCATTGTTTTGGATGATAATATCTCCACCAACAGTTGTGAGATTATTCAAACCATACAAATCTGCAAGGTTATCATTGTCTTGGATAATAATATCTCCACTAACAGTTGTGAGATTATCCAAACCATCTAAATCTTCCAGACCGTGATACGGTATATCGTTGTTGTCATTATCGGTGATTTCCAAATTTCCGCCTATAGATTGCAAGTTGTCAAGTCCTGTTAGATGCTGTAAAAAGTCATTCCCTATAATTTTCAAAGAACCGTCAATAATTTCTATATTGCTCAATCCGTTTAAATTTGTTATATCGCCGTCTGTGCTTTCCTGTATTGTAATGTTGAAAAGGAAATGAGTACAATCGGGATAATTAGCTCCAAAATCATCGATTTGCGCTTGAGTTGTAAATGTCATTGAATTATTAGGACATTGCCCCTGTACAAATGTATAAATGGATACTACTACTAATAATATTAATAAATTTCTTTTCATGATTTTAGTTATATTTGGTAATTAGAGAAATATTTTAAGTTTTTTATTTAAGTACTTTGTTTATTTTAAAACATTCAGTTTTTTAATGATTTTTTGACCTGGAAAAGTCAATTGTATCATATAAAAACCATTGTTAAGCTCGTTGATATCAATAGTTTTTGTTCCTTTGTTATATTCTTTAACTTTTAGTCCGGATGAATCAAATATTTCTATTTTTTCAACACTATTTGCAAAATCCGTATCCTTGCTATAAATATAAATGTGATTTTTTGCCGGATTAGGATATATCTGAAAATCATTATCATTTTCAATATCCTCAACCGCCGTTCTCTTATCTTCAATACATATATCATCCGAGACAAGAGTACAGCCATTGGCATCGGTGACAGTAAGGGTGTAGCATCCTGCATCAAGACCGGTTATATTTTGAGTTGATGCCGAAAAATCGTTTGGGCCTGACCATTCAAATATATAATCAGGTGTACCTCCTGCTATATTTATACCGATATGACCTTTGGAATTGCTATCTGTTATATCCTGTTTGACTATTGTTTTTATATAGAATGAATCGGGTTCCGAGATGAAGAAACTATAGGTTTTGATGCAATTATTATTATCTGTCATGGTAACAGTGTATTTGCCTGCACAAAGATTCGTGACAGTATTTCCTGTTTGTCCGGTACTCCATTGAAATAAATAAGGCGGAGTACCTCTTTTTATGGTATCTATTGATATGGAACCGTTGCAGTCTCCCTGACATAATATATTCTCAATATTTTTTGAATAAACAATAGTATTGCATTTATCAAAATCCAATATTGTCATTCCCGCACTACTGCTTGTGGCATATATATAATCGTCATCTAAAATTATATCATAAGCATTACCTTGTATTTTATAATATGCTATCTTTTCAGGAATTTCAGGATTTGAAATGTCATAGAGCGTCAAGTAATAAGATATTTCAGGGACGAATAGTATATTGTCTTTAGTTATAAGGTTATACCCAATGGTTTTATGAAAATCTTTTATTATTTTGGGGTTACTTATATCCTTTATATCCAATATTGTCAATCCTTTGGTTCCTCCTCCCAAATAAACATAATTATCAATCAATTTTACTGCCCTTATCCAAGTGTAAATATTATAAGCCCCTATTTCAAAGGGATAGGTCGGGTCTGAAATATCTATAAATTTCAATCCGTCAGAACAACCCAGTACCGCAAGATTGTCTTTGATGTCTAGGTTTTGTACAAAACCTGAAGCGGTATATTCTCCAGTTTTGACCGGATTGTGTATATCTGATATATCCAGAATTATCAATCCTTTTGTTCCTGCACCAAAATATATAAACTTATTTCTTAAAATAAAGTCGCCTGTTGTATGACCCGGTATATTATAAGAACTTATATACACGGGATTTTCAGGTGTGCTGATATCATATATTTTTAAACCGCTACTCGAACAAAAAAGTAAATTGTCTTTGACTTTGATGTACTGTAACCGTTCCAAAGAATCGATAGATTTAATAAAATATGGCGAATGAGGATCAGATACATTTATTATGCTCAAACCTCTATTGTATTGTGCGATATAAACGATATTATCTTTTTTTGCTATTCCGTAAGAATAACCTTTAGTATCATAAGTACTTAATAAAGAAAGATTGTTATTGTCATGGAAATCAATTATTTTGAATTTTGCATCTCCATTAGCTATCATCATCAGGTTATTGTTGATTTCAATATCATATATATTATTACGTGTATTATATTTTGATAGAAAAACCGGATTGGTCTGATCACTTATATCAAATAACCCTAAAACATATCCGCCGATTATTAATAGATTATCATGATATTTACATTTGATATATTTATTATTAAGATAACCGGTAATTTTAGCGGTAATATAGCTGTTTTGAGGGTTGGAAATATTATATATCAATGTACTATCATCTGCGGCGATACATGCATAGTCCCCTTGGATATCCACATCATAACCAAAAATCCCCCCGTTTTTGAATATCTCCACAGGGGAATCATAATTTGATATATCATAAATAATAAAGCCGGACCATCCGGCAGATATAAAAGCATAATTATTCTTAACTATTAACTTATAAATTCGTAAATTACTATTATTAAACTTAATCCTTGAGGATATAGCAGGAGATAAAGGATCTGATATATCAATGACTTCGATTTGTTTGCTGAAAGCATAATAAAACAGTTTGTTATCCTGAATATCAATTTTTGGCTGAATCCCTCCTATTTTCAAAAATGCCACTTCATGCGGATTGGAGTAGTCATTGATATCTATTATCTCCAAACCGAATTTGTTTATGGCAGCATATACATAATTGCCTTTTATTCTCATGTTATTAATTACTCCTCTTGTAAGATATTTGGAAACTTCGACCGGACTGTCAGGTGCGGTAATATCAAGAATCACAAGATAGCATCCATCATTGAGAAATGCATAATGTCCGATAGATGCTGCCGCATAGCACGGGCCTTCTGCCCACTGGCCTACTTTGGTGCAACTGAGACTATCTTGTGACCGGATTGAGGTAGAGGTAAAAAGGAATAACCATATCAGGGCGAAATTTATTAGTGTATGATTTTTATTGTAGAATACCTTTTTCATAGTCAAATTTTTAAATGTTATTTAATAATACAAAGATATAACTACAGGAAACCTGAATACAAGCGTATAAATACCCGTTTATATAGGTATAAATACCTGTTTTTAGATGATAGAAGAAAGTATTTGTACTTTTTTAAAATATAATCAGTAATTTTGTTACTATCATTGAGTCATATTATAATGAAAATATTAAGATTAAAAATAAAGGTAGTTTTTATAATATTCTTACTTTGTCTTATATACTCACCGACAATATTTGGAAACAAAGTTGACAGTCTGAAAAATATCATTTCAAAACTTCCGGAAAATGAAAAAGTACAAAAAATAGAATACTATGCAGCAGCTATGACTGATATAGATAAAACCCGTTTTTTAAATGAAATAGCTGATCTATTTGAGCGCTCCAATCCTACATTGGCATTTAATTATGCCAACAAGGCTTTAAAAAGAGCTGAAAAATCCAATAACGAAAAAGAAAAAGCAAAATCATATAGAATTTTAGCATGGTTGTATTTTTCACCCAAATTGAAATATGATAGTGCGGGATATTTTGTCAATAAAGCGTTGGAGATACTTAAACGCGATAGTTTGAGCAACGAATTGGGACTTGCTTATAATTATGCCGGTATTATCCAAGCCGATCAGGGCAATCTGGAAGAAGGCTTGAAGTATTTTGAAAAATCCGAACAGGTTTATATGGATCTGGGCAATTATTGCAGAGCGGCAAATATACATCATAACATCGGGAAATTGAATAAATATTCCAAAAGCGATGAAGAAGTCGAAAAGTATTTTCTCGAAGCATTGGAAATGTACAAAAAGTATGGTTGTGAAGAAAATTATGATTTTTTATATGACAATCTTAGTGAATTATACATTTCAAAAAAGAATTTTATTAGAGCTAAAGAAATGGCTTTGAAATCATTGGAAATTTCAAGAAAATATAATTTAGTTGAAGGGATTGGGATTTCGTATCTTATATTGGGAGAAATCAGTTACCATATTGACACTGCTTCTGTTTTACCCAATTATTACAAATCTTTGGAAATAGCCGATAGTTTTAAAATTGTGAAATTACATATTGCATTATATCTTGATTTTGCCGATTATTTCCGAATGAAAAATAAATTGGATAAAGCAAAACATTATTTGAATCTTGCCTTGGAAAAAGCTAAGGAATCGCATAAATTATTTTATATCCAGAAATCATCTAAAGGTCTGGCAGATATTTTTTCTGAGAAAGGAGATTATAAAAATGCATTTGAGTACTATAAACAGTATAGTGTCTTTAAAGATTCTATCAGTGCGGAAAAAGTCAGATTGAAAATCGCAAGTCTTGAAAATGATAAAAAAGAAAATAAAATAAGAATTCTCAATAAAGAAAATAAAATAGCCGAACTAAAGGCAAGACGATCTAAAATATTGGTTTATTTTTCTTTACTATTTATTGTTTTGATATTAATAATATTTTATTTTTTATTTCAAAATTACAAACACAAACAAAACATCAAGAAAGTTCAACTACTTCATCAGTCGGAACAAAAACTTTTGGAGATGGAAAAGAAAATTATGTCGTCGGTGATTGAAACCGAGGATCGTGAACGAAAGAGATTTGCAATGGAGCTCCATGATGGATTGGGACCATTGCTGTCGGGAACAAAATTGTACGTAGGTGAATTAAATTATTTATCGGGAAAAGATAAAGAAAAAATAATCAAAGAAATAAAAATATTGATAGATCAGGCAATTGAGGATATTAGAAGTATATCAAGAAATATAATGCCTGATTCCTTTTCTGAAAACGGATTGGTCAAATCATTGGAACTGTTCATAAATAAAATTAACCCCGTAAAGAACATTAAAATAGATTTTGTTAATCGTTTGGGTGATAAGATATTTAGTAAGGGATTTGAAATTATAGTTTATCGAATAATTACCGAGTTAATCAATAATTCGATAAAGCATTCAGGAGCAAAAACTATTTCTATTGAATTCACAACAATAAAAAATCAGTTTGTGATTTTGTATAAGGATAACGGAAAAGGATTTGATGTCGAAACTACACTGGAGAAATCCAAAGGTTTGGGTTTAAAAAATATTCAAGACAGAATTGATAGTCTTGGAGGATTTATAAAAATAAAAAGTTCGGAAGGACAAGGAGTTGATATTGAAATAAGGATTGATTATTGAAATTATATCTTTACAAATTTATTTTTTATCGCATAAATAAGCAAATCGATAACATTTTTAGAACCCGTTTTAAGAATCATATTGGCTTTGTGACCATCTACAGTTCTTTTACTAATATATAACTCTGATGCTATTTCTTTGCTGGACATTCCTTTTGTTACCAATTTCAATATTTCCATTTCACGTTTTGTAAAGCGAACTTCATTGCCGGAATCATTGGAAACATTTAAAAACTTTTGCGTGAAATAAGGCAATAATTCGGATGAATAATAATTTTTACCTTCCATCACTTGTTTTATCGCAATTTCGATTTCTTCCCTGTTGATATTTTTCAAAAGAAAACCTTTTGCTCCAGCTTTTATCATGTTTTCAAGATATTCTTCTTCACCGAACATTGATATTGCTATAATGCGTATTCCGGGATATTTACCAACAGCAAGTTTTGTCGCTTCAATACCGTCCATTTCAGGCATTCTTATATCCATAAAGACTATATCCGGATTTTTTGAATTTAGCAAATTGTGAAATTCTTTGCCTGTTGAAGCCTCTGCAATAACTTTAGTTGATTCAAATTGATTGATGACCACTTTCAATCCTTTTCTAAATATTTCATGATCGTCAACAATTATTACTTTGATTTGGTCTTTCATCGGAGCAAATTACTTGATTCTGATGCGAATATAATCAAAATGTAGAATAAATCATAAAAAAGTCGTTCTTTTGTTTTTTTCATTGGGATTTAACCTAGAAAACTCTCAATCATCCGTTTTCCTATCAATTATTCACATTGTACCTAACCAGCCTTCTTTCATATCTATAAAATCTCGCTTTAGATATCCAATAATAGGTATCTAAAATAAGTCCAATATCTTTTGAGTAAAAAGTATTCTTATCCTTGTAAAAAGGATTATTTGCTCCATAAAACTTGATAGATCCTTTATAATTAAGTATATCATCAAATGTACCTGCCGGAACGGTAAATGGGCCATTATGCTTTTCCATTTTATAGGTAATAGTTGCATAAGTAGAATCTCCAAAAGTAGTATTTCTAATACTCAATGTATCTGTAAAGTTATCTTCTGAAAATTTGATTTTACCTTTATTATTTACAAGATATCCCGAAGAATCCCTGAGGATATCTAATATTCTGGTTTGTCCACCTGCATAATTACCTTTCAAAATATAATAAGTCAAACCATTGATAATAGTATCTCCCGAAATTATGGTACTATCAACAGTTGAAATAACTGTTTCATTTCCCAAAGTATCTATTTCGTATGTGTTATAGACCCAATAATTACCGGTTTTTAACGGCAAATGCTGTAGTTGTGACACTTGGGGTGCAGTATCAATATCGTTATCGTCTTTGCAACAAGAACTAACTAGTAAAAGAGAAAAAGCAATGGCAAAAAGTACAAACAAATTTTTCATACAGAAGTTTTTTTGGTTAATAAAAATAATAAATTTTCAATGTTCCGCTCTGAAATCTGTTTACCAAAGTATTTTGCAATATACTTAGATTGATACACTGAACTTTCGCTACAAAAATCAACGAATAAAGCGGATGAAAAAATTCATGTAGAATTAAACCATAAAAATTATTTGTACCCTCTGATAACGAAACAAATAAATTATTATTTTACTTACACTAAAAAAGACCTCCAATAATGAAGGTCTTCGAAATTTGTTTAAAATATATTCTTACATCATTCCAGGCATTCCTCCTCCTCCCATTGGAGGCATTGGTGGAGCGCTGTCTTCTTTGATGTCATTTATTACGGCTTCTGTAGTTAATACCATTCCTGCAATTGAAGCTGCATTTTCAAGTGCGACTCTACTTACTTTAGTAGGATCAATGATTCCTGCTTTCTTAAGATCTTCAAATTTATTATCTTTAGCATTATAACCGTAGTTACCTTTTCCATTTTTTACTTCATTAGTGATAACAGAACCTTCCATTCCTGCGTTATTGGCAATAGTTCTCAACGGTGCTTCCAAAGCTTTTCTAAGGATTTCAACTCCTATCTTTTGATCTTCATTGTCAACTTTTAGTTTATCTAAGGCTTTTGAAGCTCTGATGAATACTACACCACCACCGGGAACAATTCCCTCTTCGATTGCTGCTCTGGTAGCGTGAAGCGCATCATCTACTCTATCTTTCTTTTCTTTCATTTCGACTTCAGTAGGAGCTCCGACATAAAGTACGGCTACACCTCCGGCTAATTTAGCCAATCTCTCTTGAAGTTTTTCTTTGTCATAATCGGAAGTTGTAGTTTCGATTTGTTGTTTGATTTGCTTGATTCTGGCTTTTATTGCCTCAGGATCTCCACTTCCATTGATTATCGTAGTATTATCTTTATCAATAACAATTTTCTCTGCAGTTCCCAAATGTTCCAAACCTGTATTATCAAGTTTGTATCCTTGCTCTTCTGAGATTACTGTTCCTCCTGTCAAAATGGCAATATCTTCAAGCATCGCTTTTCTTCTATCTCCGAAACCGGGAGCTTTTACTGCTGCGATTTTCAAGCCTCCTCTAAGTCTGTTTACAACCAAAACTCCAAGAGGTTGGCTATCGATATCTTCAGAGATAATCAACAATGGCTTTCCACTTTGTGCTGTTTTCTCAAGGATAGGTACTATATCTTGAACATTTGTTATCTTTTTATCGTGTATAAGGATAAGAGGATTTTCATACTCTGTTATCATCTTATCAGCATTTGTGATGAAGTAAGGAGATAGATAACCTCTGTCAAATTGCATTCCCTCTACTACATCAACATAAGTTTCAGTTCCTTTTGCTTCCTCAACAGTAATAACACCGTCTTTTGATACTTTTTGCATAGCTTCAGCAATAAGTTTACCAATAGTGTGGTCATTGTTAGCTGAGATTGAACCTACTTGTTCGATTTTTTTATAATCACTTCCTACTTCTTCTGACAATTTGTGCAATTCAGCAACCACAGCCTCAGCAGCTTTGTCTATACCTCTTTTTAAATCCATTGGATTTGCTCCCGCTGTCACGTTTTTTATTCCAACTCCAACCATAGCTTGAGCCAATACTGTAGCAGTAGTAGTTCCATCTCCTGCTTGGTCAGCTGTTTTGGAAGCAACTTCTTTCACCATTTGAGCGCCCATATTTTCAATAGGATCTTCAAGTTCTATTTCTTTTGCAACAGTTACTCCGTCTTTTGTGATTTGAGGAGCACCAAAACTTTTTTCTATAATTACATTTCTACCCTTTGGTCCTAATGTTACTTTTACTGCATCTGCCAATGCATCAATACCATCTTTTAGACTTTTTCTTGCTTCAGTGTTAAAGCTAATTTTTTTAGCCATAATTCAATATATTTTTTGTTAATAAATGTTTTACCAATTGGAGCCACGCTGCTCCGGACACGCCATATACATCATATATTGTGCCAATACTGTATTAATGACAAAATTGCAGCAAATTAAAAGGGAGGTGTAATGTTTACAAGATGGTGAGAGTGAAATTATGTCTTTTTGGCAAAAATCAGCCATTTTCTTGCAGACAAATCGCGAATAAATCGCTATTTCCCCTCTAGGAAACGATAAACATTTTAAATATTCGTTATGTATAATACCAATTTGACTCTAAAATGTCGCATATATTACATTTTAATTTTTCAATATTATATGACATATTAATGCTAATTTGATATAATAAGAGAATTAGATGCTTGCTTAATGACGAAAAATAATAAAATTTTGATATTTCGTCATTAATGTATATCTTTGTAAAAAAAATAATGGTACAACGAGAAATATATTTAAAAAAATTAAGGCAACTCAAAGACCAAAATATAATAAAAGTCATTACAGGTATTAGACGGAGTGGTAAATCTACATTATTGAAAATCTTTAAAACTGAATTAATATCAAATGGTGTTTCCTCAAAGAATATTATATTCCTCAATTTTGAGGAACGAGAAAATTTAAATTTTACTGACTGGACAGAATTATATGACGAAATCATAAAAAACGTAAATATTAATAATAATTATTATATTTTTTTAGATGAAGTACAGCTGATTAATGATTTCGAGAAACTCATTAATAGTCTATATACAAAAAAAAATATTGATTTATATATAACCGGTTCAAATGCTTATCTGTTATCAAGTGAATTGGCAACTCTTTTAACAGGTAGATATATTTCTATTAATATTCAACCATACTCATTTAAAGAATATTTATTGGCAAATGATGAAGAAAAAAATACAGACAAACTTTTTCGTAAATACTTAAATGAAAGTAGTTTTCCAGAGGCTGTAACATTATCAAAAAAGAATAAAGATTTAGTAAATGATTATCTGCAATCAATTTATGAAACAGTAATTATTAAGGATATTGCACAACGATATAAATTAAGAAACATTCATAATTTACATCGTGTTATAAGTTTTGTATTCAATTCGATTGGATCATATGTTTCACCAACAAATATTGCAAAAGAACTAAATAAAAATTCTCAAAAACATATATCGCATAATACAATTATTAAATATCTAGATTTTCTAATTCAATCTTATATTTTATATGTAGCACCTCGTTATGATATAAAAGGTAAAGAATTACTTACAACAAATGAAAAGTATTATGTTGTAGATTTGGGATTAAGAAATATTACAGCAACCAATAAATATGATACTGATTTAGGACATAAATTGGAGAATATTGTTTATTTTGAACTATTTAGAAGAGGTGGCAAAGTATATGTCGGAAAACACAATGATAAAGAAATTGATTTTGTAGTGCAAAAATCAAATAATGAAAGAGAATATTATCAAGTTGCATTTACTGTTAATGACGAAAAAACATTTAAAAGAGAAATGGCGGCATTTAAAAGAATTAATGACAATTACCCAAAATATCTCTTAACGCTTGATTATGACAATGCAAATATAGATGGTATTCAAAAGTTAAATGTTATCGATTGGTTAATATTATAAACTAATAATAAACGGGGAAAAGTGTTGTGCACACGAGCGATATGAATTTACTCAGAATTCCATTTTTAATCGATGCGAAAATGAGAATTATTCTTGGGGCAGTTGAAAAATTTTTGGATGAATCAAAGATTAATAAAAATTGGATTAAAAGTTGGATTAATAATAATTAAATATGGGGATTTTTGATTTTTTATTTAAGAAAGAGCAAAAAAGAGATTTTTCTTCCTATTCCGGTAAAACGGAAATTAAACAAAAACGGAATAGTGAATTGAAGAAAAAACTTATTTCTCTGATGGAGAACGAAAATAACAATAGGTCTTATTTCAATCCTAATCGGGGTTATGATGAGCACTTAAATTTCGCCCTTGATGCATATGAAGTAGCATCAGGTAATCTCTCTGTTGAAAATGCAAATACAAGTTTAAAGTTAAACGATGATTTTATTTTAAATAATTTTCTCGAATTGGTAAAATACGAATCGGGATATATTTCCGAGGACATTAAGACTACTATATTAGGTTGGATAAAAATATATATTTATACAGCTGTTAAAAAGCTTCAGTACCATTACGATGTATCTTCAAATTTGAATGGCTTAGCGAGTTTGTTTTCTAATGTGGATAATGAAAAAGTATTTGAACTTGATATCTACTTTTTATCCTATTTATTAGAGGAAGTATCCGAATATTCTTTCAAAGGGAAACTTTTCTTTTTGATTGAACTATACAAAAAATCGAATGAGAAATATCTTGAAAAACTCAAAGAAGAGATACTCGATTTAGCTGTTGCAGCAAACAAAATCTCTGAAAAGGAAAATCTCTACTTTTTTGATACCAGAGAAGAGATACAGGAATTTATGGAAATCAGAAAAGCTCAACTGAAATTCAATTATCCCCATTTAGACATAATGCAAAAAGACCTGTATCATAATAAGTCATATGAAGATATTCTTTTTTCCAATTTTAGTCCGGACAAATCTTATTTGCTTTTGCTTTACCTGTATTCTTATATTTTCAAATCAAGAAATGAACTGAAGGAATTGATAAATAACTTAATTAAAAAAACAAATATCAGTCACACTACATTTCAGGCAGTGTTATTGATATTATTAACATATTACAAAGCCTCTTATAATAGTTACTATAACCATAACAGCTTTATACTCAACCTCGCAAAAAAATATTTTAAGGATAAACCTCTTGATCAAAAATCATATGAAAAGCTTAGAGAAGCAGCCGGATTGGGTGATAAATTGACTCAGGCAAAAGCTGTAAATAACTTTTTGTATTCCAAAAAGGAATCTTTGCAAGATATTTTAGTTAAAGATGTTTTTCATTTACTACACTCGGGAGTATTTGCAGATATAGGGCTAGGTCACGATATAAGTCTATTGGGTTCAAAAACCAAATATAGCAAAATTGTCAATGAGTTGGTGTTGCTTTTATCGCAAGTAGTACCCACAATATTAATCAAGGAGCCACGAAGCAAAGGCTATTATACTTTAAAGCTCGGAACTATGGAGTTTGAGCTGAAAAAATCTAATCTATCCTCATTAAACGATATGCTTTTTATACAAAATATACCTTTTCAGCTTATAGCAATCACTAAAGGAATTTCTAAATACACAAAGCATAGTAATCAATATTATAATATTGTTT
>JALVAD010000642.1 GCA_027011385.1 Saprospiraceae bacterium
GTTAAATATAGAGAGGATATCTACTTAAGTAATACTAATTAGGCTAAAGTTAGGGTATGTCGCAGGATTCTATATTCTGTATGCTTTAGCTGAAGGAGCTTGAAAATTTATGAAATTTAGGGTTTTAGCCCAAAAATAAGCGGTCTGAGTATATACAAAGGAGATTATCAATATTTGATATTCATTTAGTACCAAACGATTTCTTTATCAAAAAATACTTAAAAATGAAAATACTCTTAATAAATATTTTTGTGCTTTTAACTGTAATATCGGCATCTGCTCAAATTTATAACAATGGTGAGATTATTTTAGAAAATAACGCTAGGATTAGTACAAATACTAAAATTGAAGTATTAGAAAGCGGAAAATTCAACAATTCCGGTAAAATAATATTAGAGGGGGATTGGATTAATCAAAATGAATCAGGAGCTTTTGTTGAAAACAAAGGGGAAGTGTTTTTATCAGGAAAAACTCAAATCATTAAAGAAATATCAACTGAATTTGGAGTCTTGTATTTTGCAAATAATACACAAACCAAAATAGAAACAAATATTTTGGTTGAGGATACGATGATTCTCGAAAACGGTAGTATCGATTTGAATGGATATTTTTTAAGTATTGAGAATGGTAGTCCGTATGCTATTCAAACAAATACAGGAAATATAATATCGGAAAACCCAAATAGCAAAGTTACATGGCGTATCAACAGTTTACAGGAAGAATATACCATTCCTTTTTTGACAAAAGAAGAAGAGCAAATCCCTGTTACGTTCAGTGTGCAGGAAGGAACTTCCATCAATATTAGTTTCAATACATATCCGACTACTTCTGATAATTTGCCATTACCTGAGAGCGTAAGTTCATTAGTTTTAGATGATAAGGATGTTTCCGGTTTAGCACTTGATAGATTTTGGTATATCAATACGAATGGGTCTGAACTCAACTTAAAAATATCTTTTAGCTCTAAGGATGTTGAAGGTAATCAGATAGACAAAAATGAATTAGCATTGCTTTATTTTAATGGAATTGATTGGATTGTTGATACTACAGGCAGCTACACTGATAATGATGAGTATTCTACAATTTTCAATAAATCCGGATGGTTTACACTGATTTCATATAAACCTTTAAGTATCGATAATAAGGGGGATTTGTATCAAATAAACACACTTTCATTGTACCCTAATCCTGCAAGTAATACAGTATCTTTTGAATTTCCTAAAGATAGGAAATTATCAGATATAGAAGTTAAAGATTTATTGGGAAGAAAAGTATTTTGTGATTTAAAACACTATAGGAATAATACATACACTATAGATATTTCAAAGCTATATCAAAGTACTTATTTTATTTCAGTTAAGCAGGGAAATAATAGGTTGTATTATGGCAAATTTATAAAGCTTTAACCTTTAAATATTAAAAAATATCCACATCTTCAGCATAAGGATATCGCATAAGATATGATATTGCTTTGTCAATATCATAATTGTCAAAAACAATTTTGTATAGTATAAATGTTATTGGTGTATGAAGTTTATATTTCTTTGATATCATCATACCTATGTGAAGGGTTCTTACACCTTCCACAACTTCGTCCATAGTGGTTAAGATTTTATCCATACTCTCTCCTGACCCAAGTCTTTTTCCGAAGGTGAAATTACGACTCAAGCTAGATGTTGCAGTTGCGACCAAATCACCGATTCCGGCTGTACCGAGAAAGGCTTCTTTTTTTGCTCCCAGAAGCTCCCCAAATATAATTATTTCTCTTAGTCCTCTTGTAATCAACATCGCCTGCATATTTTTACCCATACCTCTTCCTGCAAGAATCCCTGATCCTAGGGCGATGATATTCTTAAATACACCGGCAAATTCAGCGCTTTTAATATCCTGTGACCCAAAAACATAAAATTTATCACCAGAAAGTTTCTCTTGACCTATCTTAATCACTTCATCAAATTCACTTGCTATAACAGTTGCAGTAGGTTGACCCTCCAAAATCTCTTTTGCAAGGTTTGGCCCCGACAGAGCTCCTATTCTTACAACCGAACTTTCTTCTAATATCACTTTGCTCATCGTTTTCACTCTCTCAGTATTATAACTCGTAAAATCATTATCAGTAATATCTAGATTTTCGACATCAAGACCTTTTATTCCGTGAATAATTATTTTCGCAGGTGATAACATCGGTCCAAATTCTTTCATCAAATCGCGTAGATTGGCAGAAGGGATTACAATAAATATTAAATCACAAGAATCGGCGATTAGTTGCAAAGAATCTGTAGCGATAACATCAGGACTAAAAGTAAAACCCTTGAAGATATGATCGGAATTGAATTTATTGACTTTTTCAGTATTTCGGCTATATACCAAAACCTCAGAATTTGAAGAAAGCAACATTGAAATAGCTGCCCCGAAACTACCCATACCTACAACACCAACTTTTCTCTCCATCACAATTCCTATTTACCTTTTTTCCCTTTCTCCAATTGTTGTTGCTTCATTGCCTCTTCAAGCTTTTGAGCAAATTTGCTTTTCTTCTTAGGCTTGGCTTTCTTTAGTTCCAATTTCTCTCTGATTTTCTTTTCATCCAGAATTACATTTTTAGTGATGATCGTTTGAGCAATTGTAAATAAGTTACTAAAGAACATATAGACTGTAAGACCTGAAGCATAACTATTGAAGAAAACGATAAAGAATATAGGCATCAAATACTGCATATATTTCATAGCAGGATTTTGTTGAGTACCCATATCCATATTCTTCATATTATAGTGGGCGTATATCACGGAAGAAATCCCCCAAAGAAGTGCAAATAAACTTACATGAGAACCGTACATAGGTATGCTAAACGGTAAATATGCTATTGATTCATACGAACTCAAATCGGGAGCCCAAAGAAATGATTGCTGCCTAAACTCTATGGCTGCCGGAAAAAACCGGAACAATGCGAACCAAATCGGCATTTGCAATATCATAGGCAGACATCCTCCAAAGGGACTAACACCATATTTCCGGTAAAGCTCCATAGTCTTGATTTGAGTTTGCTGACTATCATCTTTATATTTGTCTTTTATCCTCTGTATCTCCGGTTTTAGCACTGCCATTTTTGTACTTGATAGGAGCATTTTATAATTCAGAGGATAAAGAAGACCTTTGATTATAAATATCAAAATGATAATCGCTAAACCCATTGACCCGACAAGTCCTGATAAGAACAAAAACATAGGTCTGATCACATGTCTGTTAATCGCACCAAATATACTCCATCCAAAACCAATAGTCATCTCGAGATCACTTCCATAAGCCTTCAGATTATCGTATTCATTTGGTCCGATATAAAACGACATATTGATATTGGCTTTATTGGGCATATCTATCCTACTTTTACATATCTTAAGATAATCCACATTATCATTTTTACCAGGAACTTCAACTTCAAATTTGTCTCCGTCAAAATAATCGTCACCTTTCATCAATGTACTATTGAAAAACTGGTTTAAGTTTGCAACCCATTCTATTTTCTTACCCTTCATCTCTTCTGTATCACTACTGGTATAACTGAGATAATCTACTTCTTCAATAGTTTTAAAGAACAAAGTTGAATAATTCTTTTCATATTGAGATGCTTTTTCCAATTTCTGTAAATATACATCCCATATCAATTTTATTTGATTATCTCCTGTCAAATCCAAGCCTGAATGAGATACATTATAGTCAACATGAAATCCTTTATCTCTAAGTGTATAAGTTTGAGAAAAATAAGTACCGTTTGTGCCTTTTGCGATAAATATCACAGTTTTTTCTGATTTGTCAACATTAAAATACAAATTGGAAGTATTTACTTTATTGTTTCTAGCTCCACCAACAGGCAAGATATACTCAAATTTATCTCTGGAATCATTTAATAATTCCAAGGGGCTTTTGTCTAATTTATGGTCAGCTCCTTCAAGCCATTTCTCATATTTTTTGAGCCATACCTTTTTGATCTTTCCCCCCTTACTTGTGAAAGTAATCTCCAAATCTTCATTTTCCAACACGACCTCTTTTTCAGTACCATGCGCTGATTGGGCAAATGCTCCAAATACACCACTTAGCTGTGTGTTTGCAATTGAATCATCGGCAGAAATCACTTGTAGATTATTGTTTAGGTTTGTTCTTATAATTTTAGATGTATCAATTGATTTTTGTTTTTCAACTAACGCAATTGAGTCTTGCATTTTCTTTTGAGCTATTTGCTCTTTAGTAGGTTTATTCAAATATTGCATTGCCATCAATAATGCAAAAATCAATACAAAACCTATAATTTGTTTTTTATCCATATTGTCTCAGATTTCTAATAATCTGCAAAAGTACAATATGTTTTTAATAATGACTTTATTATTATCCACTTTTCGACTTTAATATTATTATTACCGATGAATCTTTCTTTGCGTGCTGCATCTTTGAGAGGTCAAAGACCTTCAACTCAGAGGGTGATTACCTCTTGGTAAATATAATATTTCTTTCACTTCAAAAATCGGAGTTCGATAATCAGTGTTCGATATTCATTTGCATATTTCATCCCGTCTCAACCTTACTCACTACTGAGCAAAAGTGACTTTGACCTCTTGGCTAAGACTACTCTCATTACCCTAAGCCAAAGTGTCTCTGATCTTTTAGCGAAAAATATACCCACTAACCCAGCCTTATTGGGTAGAATCCCGTAGGAATTTTTTATTAGAATCTGAATATAATCTGATGCAACTTATTGCTTTGTACACTCGAGTTAATTATTGTTTTTTACTATACTAACATTAATTTGATTTAATAAATCAAATAGCTATTTTGGTGAATTTATAATCTATTTATATTTAAATAATTTTGTATGATTAAAA
>JALVAD010000643.1 GCA_027011385.1 Saprospiraceae bacterium
TGAAACAACTTTTGCTTCGCTCGTAGCAATAACAGAATTGCCGCCACTAAGGTTGTTTAAAATGATATTTTCTATGTTTTTATTTAATTTCTCCCTTTCCTTCTTTTGCTTTTTCAATACTCGAACCAGCTTTTTTCTATCCCTTTTTAGCTCTTTTAGTATCTTATCTTTCTTTTTGGATTCTTCTTTGAGTTTTAAAACATTGTCATTTTCTTCTTTGATTAATTTTTCGACATTAGCTTTTTCGATATTGATTTTTACCAACAATTTTTCCAAACTTTGTTTTTGGTCACTTATCTTTTGGAGTCTTGTTTTTGTATAAACATTAAATTGTTTCAAATACCTTTTTCTATCCATGAAATTCTCCCAGTTGGTCGAAGATAGAAGAAATAAAAATTTATTTTTTGTAAGAGATTGTACATAGGTTTTTCTTAGGAGAAGTTCAAAATTGTGCTCAATACCGCTTTTTTTCTCCGAAAGAGTATTATACTCAACATTCATCTTCTTGATATTGTCATTGATCTGATTTATTTGCTTATTCAGATTATCAATGATTTTATTTCTATTCCTTATTTGATTTTGTAGTGAATTAAGATAATCGATTGTGGCTTTTTTACTTTTTTCTGTTCTTTTTAGAATATTGGAAGTAAATTCGATTTTATCTATTATACGCATCCTCTCTTCTTCAAGAGTTTTGCGGTCTTGTGCTAAACTAAAAACTGTTAAAAATAAAAATATTAGGGGCAAGCTACATTTTAGTATATTTCTTTGGTATCTCAAATTTTAGTTTTTGTTCTTTATTTATTTTAATACTTTTAATTTTCAAATGTAGAAAATATTTTGGATTTATACTATTTGGAAAACTATATTTGCGAAGATATGAAATTTCTTTGCCATTATTCATTTTGTATTTCGAGAAATTCAATTCTATTGTTTGATTGTCCTTATTTTTAAAAACAGAATTAGAAATTTTGAAGTCCGAATCCAAATCGTATTCTATACCTACATCTTTCCCTTGAGTTTTTAATTTAAAAGTCTTTCCTTTTCTACTTCCCGATACCGGTTTTTGCCCTTTTGTTATACTATTTCCTGCCAATATATCCTGCATCATATTAAAATCAACTGGTACATCATATTTCTCTTTGAAGTGCTCATAGGATTCAGCCAAATACTTTCCATTTAATCTATCGACAGCAAATACCGAGTCAGGTCTTATCAAAACTCTGGCTACTTCAAAACCGAATTTCCTAATACTCATCCATATCACTTTATCTTTTTTTATCCTAACATCTACCGTACCTCCAACAGTAGTACCATTGAAATACACTTTGGCGTTTGATTTATAGCTATACCAAGTATAATCTATATTTGATTTTTTGACCTTTCTAAATAGCTTTGAGCTTCTATATGAAGTAGTAGTACTCAATACAGATTTCTTCGTTCTACAAGAAGAGGCAAAAACCAATATTGATATGAGGCTATAAAATGCAATTTTCTTCATCTATTATTCTTTCATTTATCGTATGCCATCTTTTAACGTGCCTTTTACTGTTCTTATTACTTGCAATTTGTTATAAAATACATATTTATCAGCGACATCTTCTAAAAAAATTCGTTTAATGTTTATATAAGTGTAGCAAATTCACTAATTTGCGAATCATATATAGTAGAAACCTTTTGAAATCCGTCCAAAAAGCGGTTTAGCTGATTCAAGCTGATATAAGTGCTTTGGAGTTTTTTTTAAACAAAAACTTAATACTATGAAAAATCTAACTTTCAAATTTTCCTGTTTTACTTATTGTCTTTTTACTCTTGGGCTATTGCTCTTTCCAAATATTATATTTTCCCAAGACCGGAGTCATTTTATCAATAAAGTATCATATTTCAATGATAAGAATATCGATGTAAAAAGTTTTTTCCAATTGGAAAGAGAGGAACTCGGCTTGGGTAAGGATTCAAAAATGGTCTTCAAAACAAAGACAAGAGATAAAATGGGCTTTGATCATTCCAGATATTCTCAGCAGTACAAGGGGCTGAAAGTTATCGGTTCAAGCTATATATTGCACAGCAAAAACAATAAAATCATAAAAACCACAGGGACTGTCCTACCGAATATCAACATTGATACTGATCCCGGTATTGACATATTTACTGCGAAATTCCTTGCGATAAATAAGGTAAAGCAGAGTATTTTCAAAAGGGAAGATGATATCGATCCAACTGATAAAAATCTTAATTGCAAAGGTATTTCACTGTGCATTATGGATAAAAATTTTCCTGGTTATAGCGGAAAATATGTTCTTGCGTACCAAATGGAAGTCGTGAGTAATCATTATAGGATTCCGATCAAAAAGAAGTTATATATAGACGCTAATTCTGGAGAAACACTATTGGTGTATGATGAGATTTTCGAAGAGGACGCCAAGGGCCAAGGCGAGAGTATTTATTATGGAAATGTGCAATTTAACACGGATTCTGTTGCAGAAAACAAGTTTTATCTCAGGGATAAAACCAGAGGAGGAGGAATATTTATTCATGATGGGTGGAACTCTTGGAGAGAGTTTACTGATGAAGACAATATATGGAATTATAACGATCAAGGTATGAAATCAGCCGTAGATGCAATGTATTGTGCACAAGCATACTATGATTTTCTTAAAGAAAGGTTTAATAGAAAAAGTATTGACAATAACGATTATCCTTTGAGAATAACTGTAAATATAAAATCATATGTCAATGCATATTGGGATGGACAAGGGGCTAGTTTTGGTGCAGGAGATTGCGACAATTATAATCCATTGACTACGATGTCTATTTTGGGGCATGAATTCACTCATGGCATGACTGCTTTCACATCAGAATTGATATACAAGGACGAATCAGGTGCAATAAATGAGTCTTTAAGCGATATTTTTGGAGAATCTCTTGAATATTTCAATGATAACTCAAATTTTGAATGGACAATTGGGACGAGAATTCCCAAAGGCTATGATGCAGAACCTTTCAGATCAATGAGCGACCCCAATCTATATGGTGATCCTAAATATTATAAAGGAAAATATTGGTCAACTGATTTTTTTGATAATGGTGGAGTTCATTCCAATAGTGGTATTTTGAATTACTGGTTTTATCTATTGACAGAAGGTAAAAGTGGGATTTCAGAACAAAAAGACACTTTTGATGTCGAAGCCTTGGGTATCGACAAAAGCTTGGATATAGTATATCAAATGGCTACAAATTATCTTACGGAAAATTCTGGTTTTGGAGATGCTTACAAATATTCTCTTGAGGCAGCAACCGATCTATACGGTATAAATTCACCAGAAATTGACAATATCAAAGAAGCATGGAAAGCAGTTGGGATTCCTAAGCAGCTCAATTCCGGTTCAAACGGGAATGCAGATTATGTAGATTTTAGAATATTAATTAATGGTAAAAATGAGCTTTTTGAGACATTTTGTGCTGATGAGTTAAATAATTTACAAATATCACTTCAAAATATAAGTTCTAAGGTTTTTCCAACCGGTACGGAAGTTAATATATCATTGACTCCTTCGGTAGAGATATATGATACTTTTCATTTTAGCAAAATACTGGAAAAAGATTGGGAAATAGATTCTATCCAAAGTGTAAGTATTATTATTGATACCTTAGATAGAAATCAGCCGCATCAATATTTTAATTTTCGCGTTAACATGGAATTGAAAAAAGATTCTATAATTGATAAATTTACAAATTTTGCTAATATCAATTATAGGGATATTCACGAGGATTATGTTGGTGGGGTTTATATTGAAGAAACTAATAGCTGCTTATATACCGGCAATAAAATAAAATCTCTTAGAATAAATTTATTAAACCGTGGCTGTAGGAATTTCCAAGAGGGAGATACTATTATTATTGATTTTGTATCTGAAACAGATACCTCTGAATTTGAAATAAATGTATCGAGGTCTTCTATCTTTTTTGATTTTTTAAGCATGAGAAACATACAAGATTATATTGATTTCAACTATTTGGAAAATTTGAGAGATTATAATATACAGCTTTTCTACAAATCAGATGAAGGAATATCTTTTGTGACAGAAGAAAAAATGGGTCATTTTCTACATCATCCTTTAGCTCATAATCAGATTATTGATTTTGAAGACGATGAATTCAAAAGTATATTAGGTATAAAGATTGAAGATTTTCTTATCGATACAATTACAACCGGTCATAACTTGGAAATAAAAACAACTGCCAGACCTTCACAAATTGAGGATTGTCTCTCATATGAAGATTACTTTAAAGTAAATAAAAATGGTTTATTCAGTTTTGTTACAAATATTGATTTTTGCTCCAATCTTGATTCAATGAAAAACCCGTATTTGGTTTTTGATGTCAAATACCAAAGTTCACATTCTGATAATCCTTATTATAGAATGCTGGAAATAAATCAAGGGGAAACACCTATCGAATATCTTGTTGATTTTGAAAGAAATTATACTAAAAAAGAAATTAAATTAAATAAAGATATGTCTTCCAATATTAATATATCGGTCTTGATTTTACAATCTTCCATATTTATAGATAATATCAGAGTTATTGACAAAAAATCTGATAAAATATCTGATATAGACAATAAAGAGTTTTTGGTTGTAAATCCAATATCAGATGTGATAAATATAAAAAATCCCGCAAATAAAAGATGGAATTTTAAACTTTATGATGTGAATGGCAATATCCGTTTAAATAAAAAATCTATTTTCGGAGATTTAAAACAAGACCTGAATCTCGCGTCCGGTATATATTTTTATAGAATCCTTTCAGGGAAAAAGAATATTCAAACAGGGAAGATTATTGTGACTAGATAGTGTTTTCATAT
>JALVAD010000644.1 GCA_027011385.1 Saprospiraceae bacterium
ACATGAATAATGAGTTAATACAAGGCTACAAGGCTACAAGGCTACAAGGCTTAGTATATAGTTTATATTATTCATCCCTAGATCGATATTTATATAATATCCCGAAAACGAATAAGGCGAATTGCTGCAAACAGCATTTATATGGAATGCAGTGTGATCCGCCGTTTTTAATACGCGGTTTGAATTGAAGCAAAGCAAACAGGTGAACAAAAAACCAGAACTCGCAAGCGCGATAGCGATTGTGAAGCCGGTTCTTGAAACAGGTTCGAGCAGCGCGATAGCGATTGTGAAGCCGGTTCTTGAAACAGATTGGATAAGCACGATAGCGATTGTGAATCCGATTTTGAAGTAAGGAAAATTACACACACCTTAAGTATTTATGCTTTGCCGGTTTTAGTGATTATTTTTTAATAAGCATCACTAGTGTTCTACGCAAGAAATAAATGAATGTATTAGACGCAGTAATTTTTTATTTAGATGAGGCGAAGGTTCTCGTGAATAGCCTTAGCTATTTGCGGGGTTCTTCAACGAAGTATAAATAAAAAAAAACAAGTATATATGTATAGTTATTTCTTGTGCAGAACACTGTACAAATCAAATCTCGAAAACGGTGGATTCCAAATAAAAAACTCTAAAACAAGTACACAAGATTAATATAGGTGCTTGGGGTGAGCGCAATTCCGGTAGAGTAGATGTTTGAGGAGTAGGGGGGATGCTAAAAAGATATTCAGATTGAAAAATTATGGATATCTTATTAAAAACTGATTTATATGAAAAAGTATTTGTTTTTATATTTATTTGTATTTTTGTTTATGTTTTCATGTACGAAAGAAGAAAAGTTAAATGATTCAGATATTGGATACAGATCATCAATGGTGGAAAGAACATCTAGTATGAAAGGAAAAGTTGATGTTATGGATGATATAAGTGCACTCGCAAAAGCATTGTCAAGAGGATTAATTTTGAATAGTGATTTAAGAGCATTTATAAAGGGTAGTTCCGTAGATGAAAAAAACAATGGATTCAATGAAATACTATTAAATTGTATTAAATCTGATGATATTGGTAAGGGAACTACATTTGAAGAGTCTTTAGATTCATTAGTGAGATTTTATTCGGGAGGTTTTGGTAGTAATGAGGTTATTTCGGACATACTGTTACAATTCCCTACATTTTCTATTAATATACCCGATAAATTTACTGAGATTGATTGGGATATTAACGATTTAGGAAAGACACCAGCAGTCGTTTACTACACTCCTGATACTGTAATTAATTTTAATGGTGCAGAGAAATTAAATGATATTTTCACAAATGAAAGAACGATATATTATTTGAATTTAAAACCAGCCGAGGGATATGCTGAGGTTGATTTGGCAACAGGAAAATTAAACAATGGAAAATTAAATATTAATGATTTTATTGGTGATTTATCGGATTCCTGCAAGCAAGAGGTGTATAATTATTTTAATAAGATTATTGATGATTGTAAAAATCATAATAGTAAAGTAATTTTTGAATTTTCTGAATTGTATAAAATAATCAATGGATGCGATAAAATAAAAGATATTGATGACGTAAATGATACTCCTCCTCCTTTTTGTTTAACAACACCGATTCGTGATGTAGATGACCAGCACTATACCTATAATTACTGGGTAGGAGTAGAATTTCAATCAGTTGATGCGGTTGCCCATGTAAACAATCAACCTGGAGGCGAAAAGTATTTTACTTTTGTATATCATTGGGCTAATGCGAAAGATGGAGCTCAACAAAGTCATCATCGTTATTATCAGATGCTTGCATCTGATTTATTTACTCCTGCAACCTATGTTTGGGTTCCGGATCTTTCTGAATGTGATGATGAAGATATTTTGTCTGGGAATACTGAGCATTGTGGTTATTTTGAATTAGATGAGCCTGGCTCAATTCAGTATCATGCTTTACCGGAAAATGCTGGCAAATTTTTCTTTTCATTATCAGATTCTAGGTGGTATTTGGATGATGTTGGTAAGTTTTTTAATTTAGATATTTGTGAATATGACGAGGTTACCACTAGTTATCAGCGTAAGCATACAGAGACTTATACTTCAAGTATTGATATTAAAGTACCATTATTTGAAAAAGCATCTATAGGTTGGAAATTTACAAACTCTGTATCTGTAGGTTCTTCTGTTTCAATTACAGGAGCTAGTATTGTACCGATTGGTCAAGATCCTATTGACTGGTGCGATCAGGAAGAACAATATCTTGATTATGCTTGGGGAGATATAATTTATATTAGGACTGGAGTTGATGTTCTAGAGTATTAGAAAAATATACAATAAACAAGCTGCAAAAAAGTAATTGCTTTTTTGCAGCTTCTAAATAAAACAATATGTCAAAAAAAATAAAACTTTTAATCTTCATATTTTCACTTTCTTTATTTTCGTGTAAATATTACGATCCAAAACCTTTTGTTTATGAGGATATCCTTTCATTAACTTCAGGATTCAATAAGGATAACAAATACCTATTTACCAATAGGCTGGCATTTGCAAAACTATTGGCAAAAGCATTGGAAGGTGCGGAATTGAAAGATTATATCAAACGTATTTCAAAAGATAAGACTACAAACACTTTCAATGAGATTGTTTTTGCCTTACACAAGGATGATATTATCGAAGATGGTAAAATTTTGCAGGATTATATTGTAGATGAAATGGATAATGAAGTCAAATCACTGTACAAAGGCGACTTTATTACAAAAATATTGGAGCAAGATCCGATGCTTGTTATAAAACTTCCCGATATATTTTATGATGTCGATTGGGATGTAAGTGATTTTTCTCCAATGGTGTATGCCAAAACAATTGATCAGATTGGAGAGGATAAACTTGGTCCTTATTATATCGGATATCATTGCTCTGGTTATCAGGATAAATTGCATAAAGTGAGAAAAGTTAATAAGTTTTCTTTGATAGTTAAATACAGTGAAGATTATATCTTGTTGGATGTAGATAAACTCGTTAATTATCAGGGATTGCCGCTTTCAGTTATTTTTCCGCAATATTCATTGTCAGTATGGCAAAAATTAAAAGGCAAAATATTAGCTCAAAGTTATAAATCACCTAATGACAATAATATGTACTATATAAAAAAGAGGGTAATGTTTGATCTGTATAAAGAATTGGAAGAAACTGAGTATAGAAACTATTTTGATCCATCAGTTTGCAATGAAAAGTGCGTGAGAGATTGTTTCCATGTTGACAGTACTTACAATACTGTTGTAAGCCTAACAGAATCGATTGATCTAACTAATACTTTTTGGGAAAGCACTTATGTTCTCAAGGAGAATGAAGATATGCTTATGTTGTACAATGCATTTCTCGGTGGAGTTAATGTGGAGGTAGTTGATAAGTATTTTATAGCCGGATTTAGACGTGCTGATTTTATTAAAAGAACATTTAAACTTGATTTGAGACCGAAAAAAGAAGAATATGATGAAATTGGGAAAGTAGTTATTCCTTATATCTATTTTGAAATGGAAGATGAAGAATTCAATGAGATTCAACTAAACCATATTGTGGAAAAAGGTTGGAATTCACCAAAAAACAGAGACAGGGATGTAGAATTTTATACGATTTTCCGGGAGGATTTAATATTCAAATATCGTATAGGTGTGGGTAAATTTGAAGATATCTCCGATGAATATTTTACCGATTATGTGGATTTAGGAAATGAATATATAACCTATTGTACTCCACCTTTGGATCGTTTACCTTTTGGGAGTATCTATGCAATAAGTTATAAGTTTTAAGATAAAATGATAAAATGGAATTACTTAGGTGAAATTATTCTGACTGATAAAGAATAAATATTAATTTGATTTCTTACTTTATCCGTGTTTAACCCACATTCATTAATTTCATTTATCCAATATTTTCTTTTTTACAGAATCAATATAGTAACATATATCCTCATTTTTAAATCTTATTCCTTTGAATAATTTGGGTTAAGTTATCCACAAACTCTTAAAGTTTTGTTAAGAGTTTGCTTTTTATCTACCAATAGTGTAATTTTGAAAAATAGTTTTTTGGCTTTAGAAACAATACTTTAAATTTAAAAATAAACATATGAATAAGCTAATTATATTTTTACTTCTCTCTATGGTTTTTTTCTTTTCTTGCGGTAAAAACGGTATCTTTAAGGATAGTGCAAAAGACTGTATCTATGATTTTGTAATACCCGATAATGATTCGGTGAATGCCAAGAGCTATTTGATCGGTGATATAAGTGGTCAGGATCTTCATATTTATGACGGGGATGGAGAATTTTTCTTTAGGGTAGCTAGGATTACCGGTTTTACCTCATATCCAGGTGAATGGGTTGACCCTTCGAGTGATACACTAAAAGATGCCAAAAGTGCTCTTGCTTTTAATTTTACGCAAGAAGAGCCCGATAATTTTCCGGTATATTTTAGAATTATAACTCCGTTTTATAAATTCGGAACTTCCTTAGTAGATATGGTTGATAGTATCGCAAATAAAAAGAATTTGACAATTGGTGATGACAATGACAAAATAAAAGGTTATACTTTTCGCTTTACTATTCCTTGTGAAAAATACAATTTGTCTCCGATACAATTTGCTACAGGAATTAATTGGTTGGATTCGTATTATTATGATCAAAACGGGAAATGGATAAAAGTAGTCAATTTCTCAAAAAAGAGTACTGCAACCGGTCGCTGGGAGTATGATATCACTTTTGATGTAAATGTCAATTTGTTTACTAGGCGTGGGTATTATGGTGATTTAAAAGGGATTTTCAAGACACATTTTAGTTTAAAAAAATGAAATATACACTATACAAAAA
>JALVAD010000645.1 GCA_027011385.1 Saprospiraceae bacterium
AGTAACTATTATGCTATTTCTTTTGAATCTGAATACAGATTTTTTTTGTGCCTTTGTGATTTTTTGGTACAGCTGCTCTCTCGAGCATACCGCAGGAGCACAGCTCTCCCCCCTTTTTTTGTTCCAGTTTTAATGTTTCGAGTTCCGTGTTTCGAGTTTGGTGGATGTTCAGTAAGATAAAGGAAAACTTAGGACTCGAAAGCACGACTGCAATGAGTGATTTTGAAGCCGGTTTATAAAAAAATAAAATTAAAAACCACCACAGATACAATCAATAATTTCAGGATATACTTTTGTTATTTCCCTAAAGAATAAACTACACCAATATTTGCACCAAAATTTGTATAGGAGATATAAGGATGATATGTGTTGATAAGTTGACTTTTTGTAAATGTCATAAATCCCACATCAAATTTTAAAGCGATTATACCAATATTCCAATTCAGTCCTGTATTCAGTTTTAATCCTAATACCGGTTTTGTTTTTATAGGGAAGACATCATTGAGAGTAGAAGAATAGTTTTTTATGTCATTTGCCAACAAGACACCTCCTTTGATATAATAATCAAAATGTTTAATTGATTTTCTGTATTCAGGCATGATGCCAAAATAAACTCTTTCATTTTGAATCCATGATAAAAGGACACTGTGTTTTTCTCCAAATCCTTCATCATAGTTATAAATAATCGAAATGAAAGATTTTGTTGATAATAATCCAATTTCAGTATTTAAAAATAGATTATTTTTTATTTTTGAAGTTATTCCAAATGAAAAAGAGTTTCCATTAGCAATATCGGTTCCTTTATCGTCAACGTCAGAAGAATGATGGAATTTCACCTTTGTATTATAAAGTCCGTAAGATAGATCAAATTTTATTTTTTGGGCAAAAATCTTTTCACTTGAAAATAGAATAATTATAATACTCATTGAAGTAAGAATGAATATCTTTAAAAGTTTGTAATTGTTTTTCATTTGTAAAAGTTTAAATTGGTCAAAAATTCAGAAACAGTAGTAAGTTCAATTCAAGAAAATGTGAAAACTAATGATGCTTAAAATTGAAGTTAATATCTCACAGTGACAATATTACAAAAAAATGATAAAAAAACTAAATGACAGAGCGATTTTATTACAAAAATTTATTTTTTGATGATTGAGCTTTGTTACCTGTCTCCTTCTTCCTCATCTCCTCCTCCGGATTTTAGATCATCATTTTTGATAGCCGACTTTCTACTTTTGAAATTCAATTTTCCAAAACTATAACTAAAAGTCAAACCTATTGATCTAAAAGGAATTGAAAGTTGTCTTTTCTGATAAAAAGTTTTTCCTTTGAGCTCGGTTAAGAATATTTTATTGGCATTGAACGGATCTACTAATCGTAGCCCTATCTTTCCCTTTTTATTTAATATTTCCTTTTGGATTCCAAAGCTATACATTGAAAAAGACGGATTTTTGCCTTGAAGAGTATAATTTGGCGAATTGAAAAAGCCCCAAATTTCAGCTTTCCAAGTCTTAGCAAAAGATAAAGTCGAACTTATGAACGCATTGTATTTTATGCTTCTGTTTTTAAGCCCCTTTCTGATGCTTGAACCTTGTATAATATATCTGTTTACATTGAAGTTTCCTCGAAGTTCCCATATCTTATATAGTTTAAGGGAAGTAAAAATATTTATGCCGTAGGATTTTGCTCTACCGATATTGTAGTACGAAGTCCTTGATACTGCATTTGAATCCACACGGAGAAATGTATTGATGACATCTTTTGTTCTTTTGTAAAAAATAGAGATATTTACCATAGATCCCTTCAGGAATTTAGAATAGCTCATCTCTAATTGTCTAGTCAATTCTGGTGATAATTTGGGATTTCCATATGATATATTTAGAGGATCTCTATTGTCGATAAAAGGGTTGATATGTCTCAATGAAGGTCTGTGTATCCTTTCGTTATAGCTAAGCTTTATGGTAGAGAAATCTTTAAATCTTCTTGATATGGTCATACTTGGCAACCAATTATCATAGTCGTGATTGAAATTTAGACCTGCTTCATCAAATAGTCCGGAGATTTCTGTCAATTCATATCTCAATCCTGCTATTAATCCAAAGCGATAAGGCAATTTAAATACTCCAGATATGTATCCTGCATAAACATTTTGGTTGTAATTGAAAATATCGGAATTGGCTAAATCAATAGAGTCCTTTCCTGCATCCAATAGATAGTATTTTCGTTTAAAATCACTACTTAATTTTCTTAAAATTGATTTAGCACCGATTTCAAGTTTTACTGTTTCCCCAAAAGGTTGAACAAAGTCCAATTGACTTGTAAGTTCTCTATTTGTACCTAGATTATCGTTGTTTTCAATTATATCTAAATTGCTTAAGGATTTCTCATTATTGTTTTTGTTTAAATTTCCTTCAAGTTGAAAAGCCAATACAAGTTTTTTTTCTTTGTTGCTACTGAATTTACGGGTATAATCGGCATTCCAACTGTAAGCACTTCTCAGTTTTTTCCATTTTTCTTCTCTCGAGTAACTATCTTGTTCCAAGTCGTTTAATAATGTTTTTGTAAGATATTTACCTTTGGAATCGTAGTTGTATCCTCTAAGTCGGACACTAGTGTTTATGCTATTGTATGCATTGAAATCATAAAATGCACCTATTACGCCGCCAAATCCGGATCTGGATACATCCAATAATCCATCTTGTTTTAATTCTAATATATTATCATTAGCTGTTGATTTTCGATAAAACTCTTCGATACTTTCTCTAGGTAATTTATATCTAATGCCGAGTCTTGCGTTCATCCCAAATCTTCCTCTTCCTATTGCTATACTTCCTCTCAAATGCTCCATTTGATTGCCGAGGAAGGTTTTTACGCTTCCTTTCATTCCTTTGACAATCCCTTTTTTTGTTATGATATTTATGATTCCGGCTGAGCCTTCTCCATCGTATTTTGCACTGGGGGAAGTGATAACTTCAACTTTTTTTATTTCATCCGCCGGAAACATTTCCAAAGCTTCTCCTACATCCGATGAAAATAATCCTGATGGTTTTCCATTCAATAATATCTTTACTTTATTTGAACCTCTAAGAGATACATTGCCATCCATATCTACTGATAGCATTGGAACTTTTCGAAGCACATCGGTAGCATCACCACCTTCCAAAGTAGGATCTTTTGCCACATTATAAACCAATTTATCCACTTTTGACTCTACTAATGATCTTTGATCCACAATTTGAATTTCATCAAGTAGATGATCTGCTTGCGCCAAAAGAATATTTTTTAAATTTTTATCGGGCTTGCTTAAAGTAAGATTGACTTCTGCCAATATTTTGGGTGTATAACCTATAAATGATACTTTTAATTTGTAATTGCCTGTTTTAATATCTACCAGTTTAAATCTACCGTTTTCATCGGTGATTATTCCATTTACCTGTTTGTCATTGAATGCATTTAAGAGTTCTATAATGGCGTATTCGATAGGCTCTCTAGTTACTGAATCAATTACAATACCACTAATATGTCCTTTAAGTGATGGTGTTTTTTCTCCTCTTTTTCCTCGGTGTTGAGAAATGCCATTTGCAAGGACAAATAGAACAAAAAATGCTATATAAATATTTTTCATAGAACAATTATTTTTTAAGAAGTACAATATTACAAAAATAAAATTTTACTATTCAAAATGGCTCTAAGAACATTTTGTAAGATCATAATTATTCGACCAATGTGTTATATGTATTGACAAGCGTCTCCATATTATTGAGTTTATACCTGAAAATGCACCCATAATATATAAACAACATGCTTCTAAAAAAACACAAATAGTTTACAATCTCTTTTTATATTTGGCTAAATTTGCTGAAAGAGTGATATGAGACTTTCCTCCTATTAAATGCTGAATTGAATATGCGTAATCTATCCTGAATCTTTTGATTTTGAGTCCTATTCCAAAGCTGAATCCGGCAAAACTCCTATATGGAAAGACTGCCATTTCTTTTGCTCTCATCACATTGTAGCCAAAACGAAGCCTGAATGGTCCACCGTTTTTTCCAAGCATAAATTCGCCTGCAAAATTCAGATGTCTGAAGAAATTGTCAGTCCAAAGACTGATTTCGGATCTTTTTTGTGATTCTGTAGAGCCTAAAATATTATTTTCACCATTTGGGTCATCGTAGAGCAGGTTCCATCTATTCAAATGATGAGCAGTGATAATTAGTCTAAAAGGTAGGTGTTGTAGTCTTTTTGTGAAACCAAGTAAAACATTTCTCTGTGTATATTCTCTTTCGTCCCCGTATTTTGTAAGTTGAGTACCGATATTTCTAATAACAAAGCCAATAGTGATATTTTTATTTGGTATAAAATAGGTAGAAGCTAAATCTATTGAAAAACCTGAAGAATTGTAAGGACCAAGTCTCGATGTGATGAACTTTGTATTGATGCCTATTCTTAGTTTTTCATAAACCTCTCGCGAAGCACCGACTACAAAGGCGTATTCTCCACCATCAACATTCCCGATTTTATCTCCGTACAAGTCAGTCATAGGCTCTTCCCCGTAACTGATGTATTGCACTCCTACGTGAAATGGCATATTCAATTTTTTTACATTGAAAGCATATGATGCATAACCGCTTTTGATTCCTGCAAAATGAAATTTATGACTCACGGATATATGCTTAGTCATTTTTTTATTTAATAGAGAGGGGTTTTCCAATGCCATATTGATATCATCATCGTATATCGATACTACATGATCTCCCAATGCAGTCATCCTAGCGGAAGGAGATAGGTTCAAGAATTTGAATACTCCAAAGCCTCCTGCCTGTGATGAAATTGCCCCAATAAAAATAATATTAATT
>JALVAD010000646.1 GCA_027011385.1 Saprospiraceae bacterium
GTATTCAAGAGTACCTTTATTTGCTATTGTTACTAGAAGTTTTTTATTTTTATTTAATGTACTGTATAAAACATTATTTCTCAAATGAGAAATCTTGTCTGTAGATTCAAATTTGTAACTATCGTAAATTTTTGTTATTGTATCAACTTTACAAATACCGCCACCCCATGTCCCCAACATTAAACCATCTTCAGTAAAATTGATATTTCTTCCTTCATTTTCATATCCTGTAAAGCTATTTTTTTGCTTAATTGTAGTTTTATCACAATGGAATAATTTAAATGTGTTATTATTCACATCAAATTTTAATAAACCATCTAAACTACCTATCCAAAAAATATTTTTATTAACCGGATCATTTTTATAACTTATAAATTCATCAATATTTCTTTTATTATTATTAGGAAAGTTTATGGAAGGAAGAAAATGTTCGAATTTATGGCTTCCCTCAATTAATTTGTTCAAACCGGAAGTATGAGATCCTACCCAAATAGCACCATTTTTATCTTCAAAAATAAGTTTAACTCTATTATCTGCTAATGATAAGCTATCATTGAGTCTATGCTTAAATTCAGTAATTTTATTATTATTAAGATTTATGCATATCAAACCCTGAGAGTAAGTTCCTGCCCAAACTCTATTCTCACTATCAACCAAAACAGAACTATAACTCGCATTCCGGAGTAATGGTTTTACACGATTTAATTTAGATAAAGTATTTCCATCATAAGTATATAGTCCCTTGTTAGTAGCCAACCATATATAGCCACTATCATCTTCTGAAATAGCATGTATCTTATTGATTTTCTCTGTTTGAATAGATATAACAGGCAATAAATCATCTTCAATATTTTGCGCTATTCCGGGTATTGAAATGAATAAAGTGTAAAATATGAAAAATATCTTTTTCATCAAAATAGATTTAAGATATCATCTTTTTTATTCCTTGATATTTTTATAATATCTCCATTTATCATTTCTATATATCCTCCATCATTTCTATGGTATTTAGACACAAAATTCAAATTTATTAAATAAGAATTATGAGGTCTATAAAACATTTGAGAAGGCAACACTTTCTCAAAATACTTCAAGCCCTTTGAAACTAATCTGGTAGTGGAATCTGTTAAATAAATATCAGTATAATTATTATCTGATTTACAATAGATAATTTCATTTGCGTTAAGGAACTCTTTACCTGTGGCAAAAGGAATACTAATTTTAGTATTATTAAAATCGTTTTGGGGGTTAAAGTTGCTCAATAGCTTCAATAAGTAATTATGTTCCTTATCTTTTAATTTTTTTATATTCTCAATCGCATTTACTAATTCTTCCTCATCTATCGGCTTCAATAAATAATTTGCAGCATTTATCTTAAAAGCCTCAATTGCAAATTCGTCGTGAGATGTAGTAAAAATAATCTCAAAATCAATACAATCAAACTTTTTCAACATTTGAAATCCAGTCATTTCAGGCATTTGAACATCTAAAAAAAGTATATCAAAAGAAGTACTTTTGATATAATTAATAGCTTCACTTGGATCTTGAAATGATTTTATAACTTCAACATCAGGACAATTTTCATCCAATGACATTTTGAGCATTTTTATAGCATTTAGCTCATCATCAACTATAATAGATTTTAATTTCATTTATTTATAAGTTAAAATCTTTAAAAGTATATTTTTAGAATCATCAAAGATACAAAATATATCTTAAATATTGTTTAATAATAAAGGCAATTTAATACGAATGATTCACCACATTCTAATCTTTTTACCGGAGAATCTAACAAAGTGGAATTTCTGACCACTCTTTATATCCTCAAAAGATAACTGAGGAAACGTTTTGCTATATAATATTATAAACTCTTTAGTAGAAATGTAAGCTTTTTAATTCAGATAATTATTACTCATATTTTGACTTTTTTGCAATGATTTGATATCTTTGTATCAATCACTTGTAAAAAAGGTAAAAGATGACAATAAGAATCAATTTAAAATTTGATATGTTTTCTTACAGACACTATATATGAAGAACCAAACACAGAATACCATTCATGATATTTTTGCATCTTATTTTGAGGATACCTCAATACAAAGATTGGCTTATACCGTTTCAAAAAAACTTGAGGAAGGACATATTTGTCTGGATTTGGATTTAATTGATGCAGAAACCAAAGATGATTTGGATTTTAAATCAATACTGTCTTCACCGTATTTAACAAGGGATGTGGAACAAGATTTAAAACCTTTTGTGCTACACAATAATAAAATCTATTTACAAAGATATTTTTACTACGAAACTCATATTTTAAATAAAATATCAGAATTAATACAACAGGGCAAAAAAAACAGGGATTCAAGAGAAAAAAAACTTTTGGAATTGAAAGAAAAGTTCAAATTATTTTTTCCTCCAAAACACGAAAATAATCTCGATAGAGAATTGAAAATCCCATGGCAAATGATAGCTATATTTAATGTGATACTTAATAATTTTGCCATTATTACAGGAGGTCCGGGTACAGGCAAAACTACTACAATCACAAAATTATTGGCAATATTATTCGCCATTAATCCAAAAACTTCTGTTGCTATAGCTGCTCCGACAGGCAAAGCTGCCGCAAGACTGAATGAATCTATTTCCAATGGAATAAAAAATATAAAAGGCTTAAAAACAGAAGTAATAAGTAACTTTGTCGAATTAAAAGCACAAACGATACATCGACTTCTCGGTGTCAATATAGATTCGACCAAATTCACCTATAATAACGAAAATAAACTGCAATATGATATAATCATAATAGATGAATCCTCAATGATAGACGTGACAATGATGTCAAAATTATTGGAAGCAATTCCCTCAAATTGCCGTTTGGTACTCCTCGGTGATAAGGATCAACTTTCATCTATTGAGGCCGGTTCTATTTTTGGAGATCTTTGTAATTCTCAAAACCCGATAAACAGTTTTTCTGGAAAAGATATTGATTTGTATAACAGTATTATTGAAAATGACAAACTGTCTATTCCCCAAAGCTATATCGCCCAAAATCCCAATATCCTAACCGGCTCTATTATTGAATTAAAGAGGAGTTATAGATTTAAAAATGATGAAGGTATTGGAAAATTCAGCAATTTGGTTATCAGGGGAAAATCAAATTTTGATACATTGATAGAGCCCTTTCAAATTTGTGAGAATGATATGCAATGTGTGAAAGTGACACAAGATTACAACGACCAGATATTCATCGAAATGATAAACAAATACGAAGATTTTATCAATGAGCCTGATATCGAGAAAGCATTGAATAAAATCAATATAGTAAAGGTATTATGCGCTGTTAAAGAAGGAGAGTATGGAGTAAATCAGTATAATTTAATGATTGAAAATCATCTTAAAACCCGTGGATTAATCAAACCCAAAACAGGATTTTACCATAATCAAATCATAATGGTTAGTTCAAATGATTATTCGCTGGGGTTATTCAACGGAGATATTGGTATTGTAAGAGAAGAATCAGATACAGGTAATCTGAAGGCATATTTTCAAAATGAGAATAATATCTTGAGTTATCCTGTATCAAATATCAATCGCTATTCGACTGTGTTTGCAATGACCATTCACAAAAGTCAGGGTTCGGAATTCAACAATATTGTCATTGTTCTTCCAAAAAAAACCGAACACAAACTTATCTCAAGAGAGTTAATTTATACCGCTGTGACTAGAGCAAGAACAAATGCATTAGTAATCAGTGATTATGACATATTATTGGATGCCGTTCAAAACAAGACTCAAAGAGTGTCCGGTATCGTTGATAGAATCAGGGAAAACAATATTTAGTCTGCATTATTTCTCTTATTTTAACAAGTTCAATACATTTTTATTATATTTGAGAAAAAAATGCAATATGTCGAAAATTAAGATAGTTAAGCAGCAAAAATTCGGAACTTTTTTAGGTGTATATCTACCAAGCTTATTAACGATACTCGGTCTTATTATGTATTTGAGATTTGGTTGGGTAGTAGGAAATATGGGTTTGCCAATGACTATTTTGATAGTATTGCTTGCCAGTTCCATTACATTCATAACCGGTCTTAGCGCATCTGCCATTGCGACCAATATCAAAGTTGGAATTGGCGGTGAATATTATCTTGTGTCTAGAAGTCTCGGTATTGAACCGGGAGGAGCTATTGGTATCCCGTTGTATCTTTGTAGAACTCTCAGCATCACTTTTTACAGTTTTGGACTTGCGGAAGCCTTGATTATGTTTTGGCCTTCCAATTGGGGTGAAGTTCCACAAAATGCAGTTCAATTAATTGCTGTTGGTGTGATAGTAATAGTAACCTTGCTATCAGGGAAAAGTGCAAAATTGGTACTAAAAGCTCAAGTTCCAATCTTAATATTGGTTATATTATCATTTATAGCATTAGCGATTGGAGTGTTTTCACACCCGTTAAAAAGCCCTGAATGGACACCTAGTTATAGGACTGCACCGGAGGGATTTTGGTATGTATTTGCTGTTTTTTTTCCTGCGGTTACGGGATTTACTGCCGGAATCGGTATGAGCGGAGATTTAAAAGATCCTGCCAATTCGATTCCTAAAGGAACATTAGGAGCAGTGGTTACAGGTGCGATTTTGTATATGATTATTCCCGTATTATTATCCATCACCGTCATTTTGAACATAGATCAACTTGCTGATCCCAATCTCGGAGTAGGAACATGGACAAAGATAGCATTTTTAGGAGGGCTTTTGATATATCCTGCTGTATTGGGTGCTATATTATCGTCAGCATTTGGAAGTGTACTTGCCGGTCCCAGAGTTTTGCAAGCCTTGGCATTGGATGGACTTGCACCAAAATTTTTGACCAAGCTTTCCAAATCAGGTCAACCGGCTATAGCTACTTGGGTAAGTGGAGCAATCGCGCTGGCAGCGGTTATGCTGGGAAACTTAAATACCATTGCACAATATGTCTCTGTATTATTCCTAACCCTTTATGTCGCTATCAATTTAAGTGCTGCAATCGAACAATTGGTAAAAGAGCCGTCATATAGACCAAGGATAAAAGTGCCTTGGTGGATTTCGATGATAGGTGCTTTGGGTGCTATATGGGTTATGTATTTGGTCAATCCCTATGCTTGTGTATTTGCATTAGTTTTGGAAGCCTCTTTATTTGCATATCTCAAATCAAAATCTCTGGAACAACAATGGGGAGATGCAACTTCCGGAATATGGATTAATCTATCCAGATATGCACTCCTGCAATTAAACAAAAAGAAATTATTATCCAGAAATTGGAGACCTTTTATGCTACTGTTCTCAAGTGATATCACAAGCAGAATACAATTGGTAAAATTAGCTGCAGCTCTCGGTCAAAACAGGGGAATTCTTACAATTTCCAAACTGATATTCGATAAAAATATCTCTGCTTCCGATAGAGAAGAAATGCAAATCGAAATGCTAAATAAACTCGAAAAAAATCGTGTAGAAGCATTCTGTGAAGTTAATCCTGTTGATAATTTGAACGAGGGGATTTTAAGTGTTTCAAGGTCACACGGTGTAGGCGCATTAAAGACTAACACTGTTATTTTTGGTTGGTCGGAAGAATCAAAAAATCAAATAAGTCAACTTAAAATAATAAGAGAACTGGCACTATTGAATAAGAATATAATATTGGTAAGATTCAATGAGAATTTTAATACCAAACAACAATATAAAAAAATCGATTTGTGGTGGGGAGGAAGAGAAAAAAATGGAGACCTAATGTTATTGTTTGCCTATCTGCTAAAATTAAACAAGCAATGGAGTAATGCTGAAATCACAATTCGCTCAGCCGTGAACACCGTTGAAGAACACGATAATCTTAAAAAAGGAATTATCGCATTATTGCCCGAAGCCAAAGTGAATGCAAATGTTGAGATAACGATTAAAAACGGTGATAGTTTTATAGATATACTTCATAGTAAAAGCAAAAATGCAGATTTAGTGTTTGTTGGATTAGCACACCCAAAAGAAGGAATGCAGCAAAAATTTTCCGAGACAATTGAAGAGATGTCTACCGGACTAAAAACAACAGTATTTGTTCAGAATAATGGTATGACCGATTCAGTACCTATTTTGCTTAAGGAGATAAAGTGAGGGTTGTTTCGGGCTGAAGTGTTGTGTGCTGTGGGTTTTGTAACGAGGTCAGGAGATCTTTTGTATAGAGAACTAGAGCTACGATAAATTGTTCTGAGTTTCGAGTTTTAGGTTGGGATTTAGAGATTGTCTTGAATCGCAAAATGTGTTTAGGATTTTGGTAATTCTTTAGGACTTGGTGGGTTATAGTTCTTTGTATCGTGTTTTTTTTAGTAATAATTGTTTGGCGTATCTCAGTGTATTTTTATTATAACAAGCAGATTACCAGAGAAGATTAAGTACTATATCTTTGCTTGTTGCATAAATGTTTTTATCCATATTATAGAAAATAATATATGTTTTTATCGAAAATAGATAATTTTTTCATTTATCTTTAGTATATCTTTGTATTATAATACATATTTAATTCTAAAATGACGCATATATTACATTTTAAAGTTAAATTGGTATTAGTTGTTTGGTGTATCTCATTCTAGATTTCCTGAGAACTATATTCTTAACTAAAATTATTTGGCGTTTTTACAAATTTTTTATAACTTGCACAAGCTTTGATGTTAAATATCAAATTATTAGAGCTGTAGGTTAGTAAAATGACAGTAGAATTTAACACTATAACTATGATGAAAAAATTAATAAACATCCAATCGCTTTTGTGGCTCGTAGTCGTATCGTTTTTTATCGTCTCTTGTTGTAAGCAAGAACCTATAGACACCCCAGAACCAATTAATGAAATAAAACTATCACAAAAGCTCCAAGCGAATGACGGTTTGGCTAGTGATTATTTTGGTTCTTCCGTAGCGATATCAGGGGATTATGCCATTGTTGGGGCGTTTTCTGATACTGTCGGGGGGAATCAGGACAAAGGCTCGGCTTATATTTTTCAATATAGTGGGAGTTCTTGGTCGCAGCAGGCTAAGCTTATCCCGAGCGATGGAATGATTGATGACCATTTTGGCTATTCTGTATCGATATCTGGAGATTATGCCATAGTTGGGACAGGTGAAAGTGATATCAATTGGACAAATAAAGGATCGGCGTATATTTTCCACCGTACGGGAAACATTTGGGTGCAACAGGTAAAGCTCTTAGCTGACGATGGAATGGAAGGGGATCAATTTGGTAATTCTGTATCGATATCGGGGGATTATGCTATCGTTGGAGCTTATCATGATGATGTAGAGCGTAATCTATATCAAGGCTCAGCGTATATTTTCCATCGTGCAGGGGATTCTTGGTCTCTGCAAGCTAAGCTTACAGCGAGTGATGGAAGGCGTGATGACCATTTTGGCTATTCCGTATCGATATCTGGAGATTATGCTATTGTGGGGGCGGTTTTTGATAATGTCGGAGGAAATTACAGGCAAGGCTCGGCGTATATTTTCCACCGTAACGGGAGCTCTTGGGAGCAGCAGGTTCAGCTCACGGCTAGCGATGGGTGGATTGGTGATCAATTTGGCTATTCCGTATCGATATCGGGGGATTATGCCATCGTCGGGGCTTATAATGATGGTGTTGGGTGGAACCACGAGGGATATAAAAGCGGTTCGGCATATGTTTTCCACCATAGCGGGAGCACTTGGACGCAGCAAGCGTGGTTAACAGCAAGCGATGGAGGGTATGAAGATCATTTTGGTAATTCCGTATCGATAACTGGAGACCATGCTATGGTAGGGGCATATTTTGATGATAATGAGGAAGATGACAATCAAGGTTCAGTGTATATTTTTAACCGTACAGGGAGTACTTGGATGCAGCAGACGAAACTCTCGGAGAGCGATGGAGGCACTTCAGACAATTTTGGTTATTCCGTATCAATATCGGATGATTATGCCCTCATAGGAGCTTGGAGTGAATGGTTTTCACCCCGAGTTCATAAAGGATCCGTGTATATTTATGACAAATAGATTTAAGATAAGAAGTAGTACGTTTTACCTTGAAATATAAATAAAATAAATGTAGATTTTTATATATTGAATAATCCACGGAACTCACTGCATTTGATGGAGAAGACAGTGATTTTTTTGGTAGCTCCGTATCGATATCAGGGGATTATGCTATTGTTGGAGCATATTTGGATAGAGTAGGAATAAATGGTAATCAAGGTTCGGCGTATATTTTCCACTTTAACGGAAGTTCTTGGACACAGGAGGCGAAAATCGCTGCAAGTGATGGAGATAGTAGTGACCAATTTGGTAATTCCGTATCTATATCTGGAGATTATGCAATCATTGGAGCGTTTTTAGGTGATACCGAGGAAAATGTCAATCAAGGCTCAGCGTATATTTTCCACCACAGCGGAAGTTCATGGACTGAACAAGTGAAACTCATAGGAGAAGATGGAGCGGCTCAAGACCGTTTTGGTAATTCTGTATCGATATCGGGAGATCACGCTATCATCGGAGCGTTTTTTGATCGTGTTGAGGGAAGTACCAATCAAGGTTCAGCTTATATTTATAACAAATAGATATCCAGAGAAGAATATCTAATGTTTGCACTCCTGATTTATCCCTAAGATGTATTTCTTTGTAACCTGTATTCTTTTTGCGGTTTCAGCGCCTTTGAATCCTTTTATGTATTCGTCTTTCATATTTTCTTTAGCAAACTGAGTGTAAATCTTAGAAATTGGCTTATATGACCAATGCCATTTTTCTTCGTTATATCCATATGGTCTTCCGGCGGTATACGGACGGCAAAAACCGTATTTACCGGCATTTTTAGTCATCCAATCAAATATCTTTTTCCCTTGTCCATCGGTATAATAGCTGTTTTCCAAGACATTCAAATCTACTTCTGTTCCCCAATGATGTCTGGATGTTCCCGGCATAGAACTAAACTTTAGTATATCCATAGCTCTTTTTACAGGATCTTTGATTTTTGCTCTTTTAGCCCAATTTCTTTCCCAAATTCTCTTTTGATAGTCAAAGGGTCTAGTAGCCGAAACAATCATCAATTTATATCCATCTTTGTATGCAGCATTATACATTTTCAGAAAAGCAGAATATGCATCTTTGTCTAAAAAAACATTGTGCTTATTGGTATATTTATCTTCGATTCTTACAAATCGTTTATGTTTTGCCGGATTGAATTTTCCCATTAAAAAATCTATATTCAGATATTCGGGATATGATTTCTTTACTGCTGTATCATTTTCGATATGTTTCTTTTTTTGGGTTTTTGCAACAGGAGTAGTCTTGCTATTTTCTTTACAAGATGATAATACTATTAAACTCAATACAATTAGATAAACTATCTTCATAAAATTCTTTTTTTCTTAATTCATCTCTCTGAAACGAAAATAGATTACATTCAGTATAAAATACCAAATGAAAACCAAAACGCCTTATAAATTCATTGTCTAATAAACTACTATCCGTTTCGTTACTTTGTTTTTATTTGATATTAGTGAAAAAAAGTATATCCCTTTGGCATAATGCGATACGTCAATAATTTTTTCTTCTACATCATATGGCGAAGGTCGGAATGTCTCTTTGTAAACAACTTGTCCAAGATTATTAAAGACTAAAATCTTGTGCTTATGGTAGTTATTTGTTTCGTATTTGACTTTTACTCTCGTATGAGCCGGATTTGGATAAATTTGTGAAATGCTCAGGTCTCTAAAATCAAGTTCACTACAAGTCTCTTCAAGCAAATTCACATAAGACTCCACTATATTCAGTCTGCCACCACTTACCGTTTTGTATTTCAAATCAGAATGCTTATCAGAATACTTCATAATAAACTCTTTGATTGCCAAAGCTAAATCTGCAGGATTCTCTACTGCTTTCTTCATAAAACTTTCGCATGGGATAGTGTACAATAAACCGATTGCCCCCGACACCATTGGAGCTGCAAATGAATTGCCACTACCTCCATCTCCATAATCATCAGCAGGTTTCAGGGATAATATACTTTGACTTGGTGCAGCAATATCTACATTTTTTTTGCCATAAGCTCTTTTTTTATCAAAATTGTCATTTTGGTCTGTACTTGTGACAGTCAATAAATATGGACTTTGGCAAAGAGAGGGCATATCTCCCTCAATATCTACATTCCTTGGAAAGTTTGATGTAGAAACAATGCTAATCACCCCAGTTTCTCCCAATTTATTATACATTTCACACCACATAAGGTTCTCCTTGCTGTCTTCAGGAAATTCAGGCTTTTCCACACCTCCCGAGAAATTAGTACAAACTATAAAAGCACCTTGTTCTCCATTTGTGTCATTGTATTTTTTTCTTAATTTATATGCATAGGCATATCCTTTGATTATTCTTGATTTTGATAGGATATCTGTTATCGGCAGCAATTTGATATTCCAATTGATGCCGGTTATTCCCAAAGAATTATTACCAACCGCACCGATAATTCCCGCTACTTTTGTACCGTGAGGCAATGATTTATGGATTCCGTTTTTTGTGAGAATATTCACACCGCGATAATCATCAATATAACCATTACCATCATTATCGATACTATCACCGGGGACTTCCATTTTATTAATCCAAATATTTTCAAATAAATCCTCATGATAAATATCACAGCCTTTATCCAATACTGCAATCACAATAGTATCTCCTCGATAAGTTGTTCCACCTGTTGTAAAGTCCCAAACTTCGTTTGCCTTAATATAATCTAAAGCATATTGCTCACTGTATTTGGGGTCGTTAGGTGTTTGCCGCAAGACCAATTCTTCATCTTTTTCAATAAAATCAACCAAGGGATTATTATTCAAATCCGGTATATCCTTTTCCGGATTATAGAGTTCTAATGAATAAAGATTCAATTCTTCAAATATGATACTTAGGTTATCGTATTTACGCAAGTTAAGAGCTTTTTTCAGTTTTGTCACAGGCAAAAACCTAGTCGTTCTCAAGATATAAATATTTGAAGATTGAGCAAAACTATCCAATAAGATAAACATAGTCAGAAGAAATGCAATCAGTATTTTCATATAATACTTTTGTGAGAGGGTTTCTAAAAAAACATAAGTCTACGACAATCAAACGTATATTTTTTTAGTTATATTATATTATTACAAAAATACAACTTGCTATTAAAAATCTACAAATAATATTTGATTTTGTCTTAAATTAGCTAACTTGCGAATAATATACATAATATGGATAAGAATTTGGAATTATTGGAGAAACTCGAAAGAGAACTTAGTTTGAAGCAACTTCAAATAAGGAGTTTGCAAACCATCACTCAAGCTATCAATGAGAATATACCTGCGGAGCAATTATTTCAAATGTACAAATCATTTTTAAGTTGGGAGATGGGTATCAAAAAGATGGCATTATATATCAATAATTTGGGAAAATGGGATTGTGTGTCGAGTATTAATCCCGAAGACAAGCTGGATTTGGATCATCTTGAATATTACTTCAACAAATACAAAAGGATGCACACAATCAGTGATGAAGATCCAGAAGAAATTCAATATTTCGATATAATTATTCCTGTTTTTCACAAGAAGCTTCCTCTTGCATACGCATTTTTAGGTGGTCTGACTGAAAAAGAAGATATATTCAACAAGGTACAATTTATAATCTCCATCACAAATATCATAGCGGTTGCCATTGAAAACAAACGATTATTTAAGCAACAATTGGCTCAAGAGAGACTTAACAGAGATATTAAATTGGCAAAAGAGGTTCAGCAAATGCTAATACCTGATGATTTACCTCAAAATGACAAATACGAAATCGGAAGTATCTACAAACCACATCAAAATGTAGGAGGAGACTATATAGATTTTTTCCAGTTTAGCGAGAACAAGTTTGCCTTTTGTATAGCTGACATCTCGGGTAAAGGTGTCGCCGCAGCAATGTTGATGGCAAATTTCCAAGCGATTATACAGAGCCTGATTTTTCAATTTAGGGATTTGGAGACATTTATCTTTGCATTAAATGAGATAGTGCATAAAAGGATAACAAAAAGCGATAAATATATTACATTTTTCATTGGAGAAGTCAACCTGAAAAAGCAGGAATTGAAGTATATTAACGCGGGACATTACCCCCCCATTTTATGTACTGGTGAAGAAGTATTAAGACTCGAAAAGGGCTGTACTGTGATAGGAGCATTTGAGAAAATGCCAGAAATAGAAGAAGAGATTATCAAGCTGGAGAAAGATACTTTGATACTCACCTTTACTGATGGCTTAACAGAATTGAAAAATAAAAACGGAGAGTTTTTGGAGGATAGTCAAATAGAAAAATTTGTTTGTGAGCACAAAAACTACCCAATAAAAGAATTTAATAAAAAATTACTGGAAGAAATTGATAATTTTAAAATATCCGAAAATTATGATGATGATATTGCCATTTTGTCCTGTAAGATCAAGACGGAATGACATAAATTTTATACTTTTGTAGGTTGTTTTTGCATAAACCCCCTGTTTTTTGCTCGGCACGATTATTGACACATTAGGGTTTAGGATTTTGTGCCGATTGAGTAGTTTTGTTTTTATTGGCTAATATACACGATGCACTTGAGTGCTGTGTAGATGAAATCAGGGAATGTATTTTATGAAATAGTGAAAATTTAATTAAATGAAGAATAGAATAATTGCGGGAATGTTAGCATTGTTACTTGGATCGGTTGGTGCTCACAGATTTTATCTCAATGATATAGGTGGAGGGATATTTTATTTGTTTCTTTTGTTTATTACTTCAAAACTTGCTTTCCCTGTCACATTCATTCTCGGAATTATTGAGGCGATTAAGATATTCAATATGTCGGATAAAGAATTTAATGCTAAATATAACAAGGGAAAAGTTGCCGACAGATCTAGGGTTAAGAGAGGAACTCGTGAACATAGAAATGTGAGAGAAGTAAGAAGACCAAAAAGAAAAAAGAGTTTTTTCCCAAAAAGAAATCCATTCAAAAAAAGCGCTTTGGAAAAATATGAAAAGTACGATTTCAAAGGTGCAATATCTGATTTCAGAAAAGCATTGGATATCTCCCCTGACGACCCTGAGCTTCATTTTGATATAGCTAGGGCATATTCTCTTAATGAAAACAAAGATTTGGCTTTTCGCCATTTGGATACAGCAGTACAATACGGATTGAAAGATCCTAAAAAAATTGATAAAGATGAGGATTTGGCATATATCAGAGTACAACCGGAATACGAATCTTTTAAAAAGAATAATTTCAGAATCAAATTAAATTCAATCGGACCTGCACAAGATGATATACTGGAAGATGATGTATTGTTGGCTCAGTTAAAAAAATTATCGGAATTGAGAGAAAAAGGCTTATTGAGTCTTGATGAATTTGAAATAGAGAAGAAGAAATTAATGGAGTTAAAGAGATAAGCTATTATGAGTTTGATTGCAAAAGATTTGATATCAGAAACACTAACAGGGATAGAGCTTGGAGAAAGTGGAGAAAAGGCTCTATCGATGATGAATATTTTTCAGGTAAGTCATCTGCCTGTATTAGAAGGGCAAACTCTTATAAATATCATAAATGAGAACGATGTATTGCTCAATGGGTTTGATAAAAAAATACAAGATTTTGACATTAAAGACAAGAAAGTCTATGTAAATGAAAAATGCCATTTTTTTAATATTATAGATAGACTGGCTAAGAATGATCTCTCATTAATTCCTGTTTTAAGCTCAGAAGAAGAGTATCTCGGAAGCATTACCCAACAAGACATATTCCAGTATTTTGGAGATATATTTACTTTTGAATTTCCCGGAAGTATTATTGAACTTGAAATTCCGATTAAAGATTATTCGCTTAGTAAGATAAGCCATATTGTCGAATTGGAAAACACTTCTATTATCGGTTTGCTTTTGAATGACAACAATAAAAATGATGAGGTGATGGACATCATATTAAAGCTGAATAAAACCAATATTGAAAGTATTATTTCATCATTTGAAAGACACGGATATAGAGTTAAATCTTCTTTTACAAGCAATAATTTTTCAGTTGACATACTGAAAGAAAGATATGAAGCTCTAATGCACTATCTCAATGTTTAACTATCAGGATAGACCAAACTAAATTAAATGAAGTCATTATCTGTCATTATTTTATTTCTTTTAACATTTAGCGGTTTATATTCACAATCGACTTTTATCGTCATTGATTCGATACATATTGAGGGAAATAAAAGGACAAAAGCATATGTCATACTCAATGAATTGGATATCGCTGTTGGAGACACCATATATTTCAATGATTTGGCTATAAAATTCAAGGATAATAGAAACAGGGTTTTGGATACAGGACTGTTTGTTGATGCCAATTTCAATATTAAAGATCTAGACACCCGAACGGGAAATTGCTATTTGAATATCTTAGTAAAAGAAAGTCTTTTTATCTATCCACGATTGATTTTTGACCTCACGGATAGAAATTTCAATGAATGGTATTATGAGCACGATGCTGATTTAAGCAGGATAAATTATGGTTTGGAGCTGGAGCACAAAAATATCACTGGAAATAAAGATGCATTACAACTCAAATGGCAAAGAGGAATTACTCATAAATATGAGCTACAATATACCAGACCATATTTTCACAAAAACAATAAACTAGGCTTGACATTTAATGTCCTATACAAATACTCCAAGGAAATTGCCTATAATACCCTTAAAAACAAACTGGTTTTTTATAGAAATAAAGATAAAAATCTGTTAAAGCAATTTAGAGTTTCTTTTGGAATAACACACAGACCTAGCATTTTTGACACCCATGGCTTCACCATTGCATATTACGACAATAGCATTGACAGGAAAGTTCTGGACTACAACAATGATTTCTTTTCAAATAGAAGCTCTCAGAAGTATTTTTCATTAACCTTCTCTATGAAAAGGGATAAGCGAAAGTACAAAATGTATCCTAAAGGTGGTTTTTTGATTGGAGGGCAAATCACTAAATCAGGTTTATGGATTTATAAGGATTTGAATCAATTGGATATTAGTTTGAATATTCAAAAGTATTTTAACATAAATAAAAATTATATTTCAGCCTTTATTTTCAAAGGCAAAGTCAGAGCACTCGGAGATGATAAACCTTATTATAATAACAAAGCGATTGGTTATGATCAGGATCTCATCAATGGCTATGATTTATATGTAGAGGATGGCAAGCACTATATGTATCTAAAAACATCACAGCGTCTAGGGCTTTTTTCAGGTATTTTGGACTTGAATAGGCATATTTTTATCAAGCAATTTAAGTATATTCCATATGAAATTTACTTAAGTATCAATTTTGATATGGCATATGTGAATAATAATGTTAATTTTGTAAATAATAGTTTTAATAATAGGGTGCTCAATGGACATGGGATAGGTCTTGATATGATTATTTATAATAG
>JALVAD010000647.1 GCA_027011385.1 Saprospiraceae bacterium
ATAATGATGAATTACAAAAATAAAATTTTACTCAATCTATTGTTCCTATTTGGGATAAGTATCTTTGGAAAATCAAGCTTACGAGCTCAAGATGAAACAAAACCAATTCCTATTTGTGTTGCTAATGCGACTGTGCTAATGAATGACAACAGCATTAAAATATTTGCAAAATATTTCGACAGAGAATCCTTTGATGAAGGTACCGCTTCTTCTGAGCTAAGGTTTACCTATTCCGATATTGCGCCCGAGCAAGATCCAGATTATAATGAAGCAGAAAAAAGTTCCTCAAAAGTATTTTCTTTTCCTAATGACACCTCTATTGAAGTTTCAATGTATGTTTGGGATATTCAGGGCAATTTTGACTATTGTACGATAGAACTAAACCTTCAAGAATCTACCGGAACATCAAATAGCACGGTTAATGGGCAATTAATTTATAAAGGCGATCCAATAGAAATTGAATCAGGTGTTGATATTACATTGAAAAATATTTTTGATAATGGAATAAGTAATACAATAAATACGACATCTTTATTTGAGTTTGATATACCAGCCGGAACGTATAAATTATCTGCATATAACGATAAAGAACATATTGAAGGTGTGTCAACTTATGATTTGGTTATTATAATGAAGCATATTTTACAAATAAAACAATTTGATAATCCCTATTCATATTTTGCGGCAGATATCAGAAAAGATGATGAAATCAATGCTCTTGACATTATACAATTAAGAGGAATAATTTTAGGTGTAATTGATTCGTTTCCTCAAAACACAAGTTGGAGGTTTGGAAATGCGATGCAAGTATTCGATTCTATTCCTGATGCATTGGCTATCGGATTGGAGGAGGATGTTATATTATCATTAGATCAGGACACATCCATTACTCGTAATTTTATACCTATTAAAACCGGTGATGTGAATCATTCTAATATACACTATGGCATTCATAATGGAATTGATGATAACCAACAATTAATTGAACCGGAATATTCATCAATTATTGATTTTTCTCGAAATGATGATTATAATAATTATAGTCTTAGAAATGATAACGATACGGTATCATTCAACATTGAAGAATATCATATCGAACCGGGGCAAGAAATTTGCATCTCTGTTACAGTTAAGAATTTTACTGACATAGCAGGTTTTCAATTTCCTATTTCATGGGATAAAAGAGTTTTGACATTAAAGAGTATTAATAAAACAAATTCTTTAAATGGATTAGGAAAAATATATTTTTCTGATAGATATTCAGACGAGGGAGAGGTTTTTGCAATATGGTCAAATAATGCTGGAGAAAAATCATCATTAGAAGATAGTACAGAATTATTTAAACTGTGTTTCAACGCATCTCAAAGCACGCCTGTATACAATACTTCATTGGATTTTAAAAGTAGTCATGGATTTAAAGCAGGAACATTTGATTTTTTAAACCCAGTTCCTCTTAAACTTATTCCAGGACGAATACTTGTTGATGAAGATAAAAACTTTGACTGTATTCATCATTTGAGTATCGAAATAGACACAAATGATACAGTTGAAGTTACGGCAGACATGCTTTTGGAGGGTAGTCAAATTGATAATAGTTTGTATTCTGTGCAAATCTTTAGTGATCCAAGTGATAGTATTCCACAGAATGATAATATTATTGATTATTCTGATTATGCTAAGACATACTATGCAAGGGTGACAGATATCCAAACCGAATATTTTTGTACTAGCATATTAAGTATATCATGTAATACTGAGTTTACTCTAAATAATATTCAATGGCCTTGCAATATGGAATTAAGTGTTTGCGATTCATTGGCTTTAGATTTCGCTCCTGATAATTTGGTATTCATTGGAGCTAATTCTGAATGTGTAAAACCCAAAACAAACAATGATTGTGCTATTATATCTACTAGTTATGAGGATAAAGTTTTCTACGTAGAAGATTTTAATAAAATATTGAGAAAATGGACTATTTATGACTGGAAAAAATATGATCCCTCTTTGCCAAACGAAGGCATATTCACTCATACTCAAATAATTATTATCAATTTCAATAATGACTCTGAAAGTTTTATCTGTGATACACTTCCATGGAATATGCCCGTTGGAGATTGTGATAGTGGACATACATTGGATGATGATGTTGAATGGCCTGCTGATATAGTAGTCAATTCACTCAATATTACTCCTAATAATTTGAAACATAATACTAATATTCATCCAAATGATGTCGAGCCTTTAATAATCAATAGATGCAATAACTATAAGGTTTCTTTTACTGATGAAAAAAAGGTTCTAAATGATAGCTCAGCAATTGTTGAGAGAAAATGGGAAGTATTTGATGGACAAAATAACTTGTATTATTATACTCAAAAAATAGAAGTTAAGGCTAGATTATATAAAGGAGGTGTTTGTACATATACTGAAAATAATTACCCTATTTCTGATGTTGAAGTTATCAATGGAGTTTATACATCAGAGGATGGATGTGTTTCTTTGGAAAATATCGCTCAAAATACAATAATTACACCTAAAAAAGACGATGATTGGAAATCAGGACTTGATTATCTTGATGTGATAACTTTACGAAAATATATTTTAGGACAAATATCACTTAGTCCATACCAAAGAATCGCTGCGGATATTAACGAAAGCGGTTCTGTATCATCCTTAGATTTGGTATTGTTAGAAAAAGTTATTTTAGGAACTTATGAGCCTCCAGTAGAAGTAAAGCTTTGGAAATTTGTAGATGCTAAGTATCAATTTCCTATTGATGACAATGTACCTATTAATTATCCTTCTACAATTAAGTTTGATACTTCCGATTATAATCAGTCATTTATTGGTATAAAAATGGGAGATTTAGATAATAGCAATGCTTTAGGAAATGCAATAAGTGGATTGAAAAAGACAAATATATCTTCATTGGATGAAATTCTAAATAAAGGTGAATATTATGATGTAGATATTTTAAGTAATGGCAATTTCAATGTAGAGGGAATTCAATTAGAACTAGAAATCATTTCGAAAAATATTGAGCTGATTAACCTGTCAAGTGATATCCTAAAAGATTTTTCTGTATCTAATAATGTTGTAATAGAAAATGATAGAATCAAAATATTATATTTTAAGGATTATAATATAAATGATAATTATTTAGTTGAACCCGGTAGTGTTTTGTTTACGTTGAGACTTAAAGCGAAACAAAATTCTATCCTTCACGAAAGCCTTGCACTAAATAACAATGCATCAACCAATATTCTAAAATCAATAAATGAGGATTTGCCATATCAGCTTATTATGAAATGGGAGAATAAAATCCTAAATAAATCAGTTGAACTTTCAAGCAATTTTGATATTAAATTGTATCCGCAACCTGCGAGTGAGAATATTTATGTTAAACTGAAAAATAGTTCTGTCCAAAATGTAAATTTTGTCATTAAAAATATAGTTGGAGAAAAGGTGCAAAATGGCACTTTAAATAATAATATGATAGGTATTTCCCATTTAAAAGCAGGCTTATATTTTATTAATTTTTACGATAAAGACTGTAAGATCGCAACGAAAAAAATAATTGTTAGTAGATAATTACCTTATAGCCTCTAAGGCGTTTAGTATTATAATAGTTAAATTGAATTCGAAGGGGTCGCAATCTACAAATTGCGACTCTTTTTATTGAGAAATGACGAAGAAAAAATTCCAATAGCAAATCCTAACAACCAAGCATCCTCACTCTCCCCTTCTCCTTTTAAATATTATTCAAAATATAAATAATACTCAATAAAAGGAGAAGGGGTCGGTTTACCCTGTGAAATAGGCTCCGCCTAAATTGAAAATTTATTTCACTGGGTTTATCCTGTGAAATTCGTGATAATGAGTAGTTCATCAGGGGGAGATGAGGTTTTATTCTCTACTTCCTCAATGAGTTCAAAGCACTTCCTGCTTTAAACCAATCGATTTGCTGCTCATTATAAGTATGATTTACTTTGATAATATCAATAGATTTATCTTTGTGCTCAATTTCGATTGTCAATTGTTTTCCCGGTGCAAAATCCTTCAAATCCACAAAACTGAATCTATCGTCCTCTTGTACCAAATCGTAATCAGCTTCATTGGCAAAAGTCAAACCAAGCATACCTTGTTTCTTAAGATTTGTCTCGTGAATTCTGGCAAATGATTTTACTATAACTGCGATTACACCAAGGTGCCTTGGTTCCATAGCTGCATGTTCTCTTGAAGAACCTTCTCCGTAATTGTGGTCTCCAACTATCACAGATTGAAGTTTTGCCGCTTTCAAATCTCTGGCAACTTTTGGTACTGCTTCATATTCTCCTGTCAATGGATTTTTGGTCTTACCCACTTCTTTTGTGAATGCATTAACCCCACCAATTAACATATTATTTGAAATATTATCAAGATGTCCTCTGTACTTCAACCAAGGACCTGCCATTGATATATGGTCTGTGGTACATTTTCCAAAAGCTTTAAGCAATAGAGGAGCATTGTATATATTATCTCCATTCCAAGCAGGAAACGGACTCAATAACTGCAATCTCTCTGAAAGTGGATTTACCACAATCTCAATACCACTACCATCTTCTGCCGGAGCGATATAACCTGAATCCTTCACTTCAAATCCCTTTTCAGGCAATTCCCATCCTGTTGGTAAATCGAGTTTTATATCTTCTCCTTTATCATTTTTTACAGTATCTCTGCTGGGGTCAAAATCCAATCTTCCGGATATTGCAAGAGCCATTACCATTTCGGGTGAAGCTACAAAAGCATTTGTATTAGGATTACCATCTGCTCTTTTGGCAAAATTCCTATTGAATGAATGTACAATGGTATTCTTAGGATTACCTTCTATATCATCTCTTTTCCATTGACCTATACATGGTCCACAAGCATTGGTGAATATCAGTCCTCCCAATTCTTCGAATGTATCAAGTATCCCATCTCTTTCAGCTGTATACCTTACTTGCTCAGAACCCGGATTTATACCCAAGCCTGCTTTTAATTTTATTCCTTGAGCTAATGCTTGTTTAGCAATAGAAGCTGCTCTAGACAAATCTTCATATGAAGAATTGGTACAAGAACCAATCAAACCCCATTGTACTTCAATTGGCCAACCATTTGCAGGAGCTTCATCCTTCATTTTGTCTATTGGAGTATCCCTATCCGGAGTGAATGGTCCATTTAGATATGGTCTAAGTTCATCCAGATTAATTTCTATTAATTGATCGTAATAATCTTTAGGATTAGCTATAACTTCAGGATCTGATTTTAAGTAATCCTTAATCTCATTTGCAGCATCAGCTACATCTGATCTATCAGTTGCTCTCAGGTATCTTTCCATCGCTGCATCATAAGCAAAATTGGAATTAGTTGCACCTACTTCAGCGCCCATATTACATATAGTTCCTTTACCTGTTGCAGACAATGATTCTGCACCATCTCCAAAATATTCTATTATTGCACCTGTACCACCTTTAGCAGTCAAAATTCCTGCAACCTTTAGTATGATATCTTTTGGCGCAGCCCAACCGTTGAGTTTACCTGTTAATTTTACACCGATTAATTTTGGAAATTTCAATTCCCAAGGCATATCAGCCATTACATCCACAGCATCTGCACCTCCAACACCGATTGCTACCATTCCGAGCCCACCGGCATTTACTGTATGAGAATCAGTTCCAATCATCAATCCTCCTGGATAAGCATAATTTTCAAGAACTACTTGGTGAATAATTCCTGCACCCGGCTTCCAAAATCCAATACCATATTTGCTTGATACAGACTCTAAAAAATTATATACTTCATTATTTCTATTCAATGCTTCCTGAAGGTCTTTATCCGCACCATCATGTGCTTGAATCAAGTGATCAAGATGCACAGAAGAAGGTACAGCTACTTTTTTCTTTCCTGCGAGCATAAATTGCAAAAGTGCCATTTGTGCTGTTGCGTCCTGCATAGCCACTCTGTCAACTTTAAAGTCAACATAATCTTTTCCTCTTTTATATATTGTCGTAGGATCTCCATCCCAAAGATGAGAATATAATATTTTTTCAGTCAATGTCATTGGTCTGCCCAACAATTTCCTCGCTTTGTCTATCTTGCCGGGAATTGTTTGATAGACTTTTTTTATCATATCTATATCAAAAGCCATATGTTTAAATTTTATCAGATTAAAAAAATGTGATTTTTTTTCGACTGCGAAGTTACAAAAAATTGTTGTTTTTTCTAGAAAAACAATAGATAGATGCATTGTACAGCTATAATTTTAACCTATCTAAATTAACACGAATTATTCATGCTTTTAGCTTTATGTAGATGTAAGTCATCGAAATACGCAGATATATTATTATATTTCAAGTGTTTCGTAACGCAACAGATGCATAAAGATAGAAGCAAACGTTACCCCAATTTTGGGATATTAATTTTTTATTATTTCAAACATAACATATATATTTTCAAGAATATAGCCCAATATATAAATTAAAGTGGTGAATAATTCGGGTTAAATAAGTTTTAAAAAATCAAAGAATATACTTGAAAATGTATTAGAAAAGACTTTTTTATTATCTATTTTTTATCAAAATCCAAAATTACCAACCCTCAGGATTACCAAATTTGTATAAGATATTGATTTTATCCGATCTGGAAATACCTCCCGGATTTATCCCCAGTTTACCTTGAGGAATGCTTGTATTTAATTTATTGAAATAATCAACCCAGGATTCAAAATATTTCCCGGTTTTACTGTTTTTATAACTCATCGGCATAAGCGTAAAAAGATTTTTTCCTGCATTATCTTTAAATGCGAAATACACTAATTCGGAACAATAATAATTATCATTGTTTATGTCAAATACATCATCATACGGCTTACCGATATATTTTTTCAAACTGATCAATGCATTCTTGACAAACTTATCGTCTTTCAGCCTGCCTACGACAACTTTTGGTCTTCCATTTCTATCTTTGTACCTGTCTAAAAAATCATCCAAGCTCACTTCTCGCACTTTATAACCCATCGCCTCCAAAACGGTAACTTTATCGCCTTTTATCTTAGAAACAATCCCTACATGCGAAAAATGTGCGCTGTCTATACCAAAAGTCACACTTTCTATAGCATCACACAATCCACCGCAATCCAAATCCTGAAATAGCAAGTCCCCTTCTTTTAACAATACTCCATTTTCAATCAACGGAATATCAATTTTAAATTTACTATCGTGTTTTACATTTGATTTTTGCAATACAACAATATCAGGATCTACTTCAAATTTAGTATTTTGGTCTGAAAATTCTTTGTCAATCAATAGTGCAAACAACTCATCAGTTGCTTTAACAGACAGATGATAGTCTATCTTTTTTCTATTGAAATTACTCAATCTAATAGGTAAATCAATATCAAAAACACCATTATTTTGCCTTACATTTACATACAAAATATCATCTTTAATCTTCCAAACAATATCGAGTTTTGGATATCCCGGCTTTCTCAACCATTGGCCAAAAAAGTTCTCCAATCTCATACCGGATACACTTTCTGCAATCGCTCTAAAATCTCCCGTTGTAGCGTTGGAATTCCTGTATTTTTTATAATAGGTTCTCAATAGCTTATAAAAATTTTCTTTACCTATTTTATTTCTAAGCATATGCAAAAACCAAGCTCCTTTTTCATAAGAATTAGGGTTCAATAGCCTATTCCAATCAATTACGGTGGTATCAATCACCGGTTTTGATACTCTCGAATTATAACGGATTACTTTTGCTCTCTCTGTTGTCATTCTTTCTTTCATCCTTTCAGTTCCGTATTTATATTCCAGGTACATATCCGTCAGATACGTAGCAAATCCCTCACTTAGCCATATATCATACCAAGACTTTTCCGTAGCACTATTGCCAAACCATTGGTGTGCTACTTCGTGTGCTATTAAGGGCTCAACCTGATGTTTTCCATTAACGGAATTTTCGTAGTAAAAGATATTTCCTGCATTTTCCATCCCTCCGTATCTGGTCTTGGATTGTACATTTGCAAGTTTCAGATACGAGTATTCACCAATCGAATCAATATAATAATTCATCACTTCCATTGCCGATAAATAGTCATCCAAACCACCTTTAGGCGCAGGATGAAATACCCAAGAACTAATAGGAATACCATAAACTTCTCCATATTGTTTTATGTCAAAATCAGCAACTCCTATCACCATCACTTTAGTCGCTAAAGGAATATCTTTTGTACTATAGTGATAATAATTATAGCCGGAGTCAAGCTTCTTTTTTTCTACTAATACACCATTAGCTATGACATCATAATGCTGTGGTGCTCTCACTATAAAATCCACACTTGCCTTATCCGATAGATGATCGACCACACTCAACCAATTATGAGCCCTATTTGGCCAATTGTCGCCGAAAAAAGTTCTTTTCCCTAATTTATTTTTAGATATTACAAGGCCGTCGGCAGGAATTCCGCTGTACTTGATTTCAATCGTCGCTTCCTCTTCTTTTTTCCAATTGCCGGTCATATATAGCTTATCATTTTCTTGCCGGTAATTCAAAATTTCATTTTCCTGCATTGCAGAGCTAACAATCATCCCTTTTTCTCCTTCTTTGTTTTTGAGGTCAAGATAAAATGATTGTATATTCTGTTTAAATTTCAAACTAACCCTTGCAGTCACAACAATTAAATCGCTTTTGTCTGATAATTTTATATCAAAATCATAATGCAAAATATCTATTTTATCAAGTTGCGGGTTTTGTTTTTCTGCTTGAGAATACAAATTTACTATTCCCATAATTAAAATCAAAGATAATACTATTCGGTTCATTTCAATATGTTTTTCAGTTTATTTGGATTTTGTCGTGTATCAAAAACTGAAAGAATCCTTAGCTCTTTAGTTGTAAATTCATAAATTAGTAAGTAATCTTTAACAACTTTGATTCTAATGTTTTCTTTGTTCGAAACTCTACCCATATTTGGATGAATTGCAAGTAATTCTACCGCTTTAATAAATAGTCTATTTAGTTTTTTACTATAAACTTTTGATTTGTTTCTTTTGTTCCAATACGAAAAAATGTATTTTCTATCTTCTTGGGCTCTTCTTGACCAAATTATTTGTCGAACCATTCTTCAATTTCTATATTAGCTTCTGAATGTGATAAGTAATCTCCATTACTTATTTGTTCTCTTGCAATAGATACCGCTTTCTCCATCTCTTCTGATAAAACATATGGGTTTTCAATATCAATAATTTCTATATCTATTAATCGAGATGCTTCCCTAAGTAACTCATCATTTTCAATTGAACTGATTTTATCTATCAGTTTTTGCCTAAGCTCCGCAGTTGACATAATTTATGACTTTTGATTCACTAATAGAAACAAATTTCTCAAACAATTTGTTCCATTACAATTTCACTACTCTCTCAACTTTCCCATTTTTTGTACTAAAGATACAAATTACCTCTTTATTATCGCTAACATCTATAATATTTTTTCAAAATTCAAATTCGATTTGAACGAGTTCTGTGCCAATTTGGTCAAATATATTCAAGGTGGTTCTATACTTCGATTCTACTGTAAATCTTTCGATCACTGTAGTTAACCATATTGTCGTTTTTAATTATTAATTAACAAATATTCTCCAAAGCTGTGCTACTACAAATGTAACTACAAAGCCCATAATTATAGGCAAAATTGATGCTAAAACTGTCCATTTCATACTTTTTGTCTCCTTGTAAATAGTATAAATGGTAGTGCTACAAGGATTGTGGAGCAAACTAAATAACATCACATTTATAGCTGTCAAAAGCGTCCATCCACCTGCTTTTAGGACAGAAGCAGTATCGTTGACAGAGTCCAATTCAAACATCACTCCTGCCCCTTCTCCTATATGCATACCCGTCACCAATACGGTAAGCATCAATATAGTCGGTATCACTATTTCATTGGCAGGAATGGCTACAATATATGCCAATAATATCACACCGTTCAGACCGATAAGAAAGCCAAAACCGTCAAGATAATGAATCATCCAAGCAGCAATGCTTTGATCTCCGATATATAAATTGGAAATCAACCAAATCACAGCACCGGCAGGAGCAGCAAATACTATCGCACGCCACAAAACAATCAAAGTTCTATCTATAATAGAAGTATATATTGTCCTCCAAAAATCAGGTGGTCTGTAGGGAGGCAACTCCAGGTTGAATGTTGATACCTCCCCTTTTAAAAGGGTTTTGGATAATGTCCAAGACACAAAAAACATAAAGAAGATACCCAAAACTGCAATACCAAATACAGCTCCAAGCGAAACAATACTTGATAGAGAGGCGGGGACAACAGCACCAATAAATATTGTTGCCAATAGTATTTGTGTTGGCCATCGACCATTGCATAGTGAAAAATTATTGGTGATTATAGCAATCAATCTCTCTCTTGGACTATCTATTATTCTTGTAGCAACCACACCTGCAGCATTGCAACCAAAGCCCATACTCATCGTCAATGCTTGCTTGCCGTGAGCTCCGGATTTTTTGAATAAATAATCGAGATTAAATGCAACCCTTGGCAAATAGCCAAAGTCTTCCAATAGTGTAAATAGCGGAAAAAATATAGCCATTGGAGGTAGCATTACGGCGATTACCCAAGCCACAGCCAAATATACGCCATCGATTAAAAAGCCTGATAGCCACCAAGGAAAATTCAGACTCGCTGCAAAGGATTTCAGCATAGGCCTTACATCACCTAATAAAATATCAGCTAAAAATGCAGAGGGGTAATTTGCTCCTTTTATGGTAATCCACAACACCAATGCTAATATCGAAAACATAATCGGAAACCCCCAAACCCTGCTTGTGACGATCCTGTCAATTTTATTGTCTAACCGCTCTTTTCTATCTCTGTTTTTGTCAATGATAGCATCTTCGACTATTTCAGCTGCGTCTGCGTAAATACCTTCAGCAAGATTATCGTGAAAATCATCTCCGATTTTCCAACGCAACTCGTTTGCCAATGCTATTATATTTTGTATATTTCTTTTATCCATTATCATTAGTTCACACAAATACTCCTGATTCCAATGCTTCAATAATCTGATTATCTCCTTCCAGTAATCTAAATGCAATCCATCTGCTATTTGGAATATTTGGAAATTCTTTTTTTATCTTCAAGCTTAAAATTTTGACTGCCTCTTCGATATCTTTGGGTATATTTTTAATCCTATGAGGTTTGCAGATGATTTTCCCGCTTGCCACATCGCTTATAGTTTGTATCAGTTCCGGTATTCCTTCTTTGTATCTCGCACTAGCCGGCACAACCGGAATACCTAAATCTTTGGCTAGTGACCTGATATTGATCTCAATATTATTCCTTTTGGCTTCATCCATTAGGTTCAGACACAAAACCGCCTTATCTGTAATTTCCAAAATCTGCAATACCAAATTTAGGTTTCTTTCCAATCTATTAGCATCTACAACAATAACGGTAACATCAGGTTTTCCGAATAAAATAAAATTTCTGGCAACTTCTTCATCATCCGAAGTTGACAAAAGGGAATATGTTCCTGGCAAATCGACAAGTTTGTATTTTTTTTCATTGTATTGAAAAGCGCCTTCTGCTCTAGTTACTGTTTTTCCGGGCCAATTTCCGGTATGCTGCCTCAATCCGGTTAGAGCGTTAAATACAGTGCTTTTGCCTGTATTGGGATTTCCTGCCAGTGCCACAACAAAATCAAAGTCAGTAGTGTCCACACCGAGTTTTTTCAGTCCATCCGCATTGAAATGTTGGCAGTTTTCACAATTGCTATGTGGTAATACATCCATATCAATCTTTTTTTATTAGTATCTTTCTTGCTTGGTCATCGCGTAGTGCAATGGTAGTCCCTTTAACAAAATAGGCTGTTGGTTCACCAAAAGGATTGACCAAATCAATGCTTATTTCTGCCCCTTTCACAAAACCTAAATCCAATAATCTTCTTCGACTGTCACCTCTGCTTTCTTTTGAAATACCTTCAATTATAGCTGTCTCATCCGGCTTAAGTCCTGTAAGCCTTATCACATTATCCTCCAATATTTCTTCAGGAGTATTTACCTTTAAAACTTTAATATTGGCGGCTACGATGGGCGCTAGTCTATATTCTTCACCCTCTGAATAAAAAGTTACACGTGTAGTGTTATTCTCCAAAACTTTTAGTTGAGAACCAATATGAATATTCTCGGCCAAAATTTGTTTGTAAATAAGCTCCGGATTATCATCAATATTGATTATTTTACCGATGTCTCCAACTTTCAATCCTGATAGAGGAATACTGTCTAATTCTGCAATTTTACCGCTTGAAGTAGGTATAGGATCACCATGCGGATCAAATATTGGGTTACCCAATGAAGATGCTAAATTTTTAGCCTCTTCATCATCTGTTTCGTGTTCTTTCCGTTCAGCAATACCGTGCCATTCGGACTTGTCAAAACCCGTTTTTTCCGCTAAATACCGCTCCCAAAGCCTGTGCACTCTCACTATTTTCAATGCATAATCGTGTCCTTCTTCTGTCAATGTCAAATGCTCTCCCTCAAAATAAACAAGATTTCCATCTATCATCTTATCTATACCGGAAATAATAGTAGAATCTCTATACCCCAAAGCATTTACAAGAAAATTAATACCGATTTGTTTAGCCTCATTATGATACAATTGCTTCAATATATCTTCAATTACAATTTTATCATCTATCCTATAAATACTCCTTATTTTCCAAAATAATCCTCTATTTGGCCTAAATAGTAAAAATATTACCATTGATACTACAATGAAAATCAAAAGTGCATATATAGGATTGTATGTATACATTATAAATATTTTCCCTTTCTATTAACACAAAAATACATAGCTTTTTGTTTTTGAACTTAGGAATTATTAATAAATTTGGATATACTACAGGGAAAACCACAATAAACATAAAAAAATCAAAAGTCCTTTGGATAACTTGAACTTATCCTCAGATTTTTTTGAAAATGCGGAATAAAATTATAAATTTGTTCCGTATATAAGTAAGTTGTGTTTCATACCGAAAAAAGCCAATCACACAAAATGCACATTTGATTTTTTGCCGACGCACAAGCCAAATCTAAAAAACCAAAAGAGCATTTTTCACACAAACCCAAAAGAAAATATACTGAAATTTGATATATTATTGTATCTTTGAATCATAATAAATTATATTGAAGTCGAAAACTGACCAATGAATAGGATTAAAGAAATATTAAAAGAGCAAGGAAGAAGTCAAACTTGGTTGGCTGAACAAATTGGAAAGAGTTATAATGTCGTTACAAACTATTGTAATAATCATTCTCAACCAAGTATTCCAGTTTTAAATTCTATATCTGAAATATTAGATGTTGACGTTAGAGAATTACTCGTTTCAAATAAAAAGTTGACTAAATGAAAGATAAAAGAACATATATAGACCTTTTTGCAGGTTGTGGAGGATTATCTTTAGGATTACATAATTCTGGTTGGAAAGGACTATTTGCTATTGAAAAAAGTCCTGATGCTTTTGAAACATTAGAATTTAATTTAATAAAGAGAAAAAAGCATTTTGATTGGCCAAATTGGTTACCTCAATCAAATCACGATATTAATGAAGTCCTTTCAAACTATTCAACAAAACTACAATCTCTAAGAGGTAAAGTTGATTTGGTGGCTGGTGGACCACCTTGTCAAGGGTTTTCAATGGCAGGAAGACGAATTGAAAACGATTCAAGAAATGATTTGATTAACTCTTATATTAAATTTATTGACCTTGTTCAACCAAAATTAATTTTCTTTGAAAATGTAAAAGGTTTTACTTTGGGTTTTAAAAATAACGAAAAGAAAGGTCGTGCCTATTCTTCATATGTTGTAGAACAACTTGAAAAATTGAATTATTCTGTAAAAGGAGAGTTAATAAATTTTTCAGAATATGGTATTCCACAAAAACGAACAAGATTTATTTTAGTGGGAATACATAATGACGTTTTAAAAGGAAACGCTTCTATCAATAAAGAATCTTTTTTTAACAAAATAAAGGAAGATAAGGAGCAATTTTTAGTTAATAAAAATCTGATTATAAACCCTACCTTAGAAGATGCAATTTCTGATTTACTTCAATCAAACGGAACTATTGAATCTGAAACACCAAACTTTAAAGCAGGTGTTTATGGAGAATCTCAATCCAAGTATCAAAAATATTTGAGAAAATATAAAAGACAAGAAAGTAAAGTAGATAGTCATAGGTTTGCAAAACATACAGAAACAGTAAAAAACCGATTTCAAATTGCATTAAATGAAGGTTTAAAAAGTAATGAATACAGAGAACGATTTCAACTTAAAAAAAGTAGTACAAAAATTTTAGAAGCAAAAAAACCAACACCTACTATTACAACCTTGCCAGATGATTACATCCATTACTGTGAACCAAGAATAATGACAGTAAGAGAATACGCAAGAATTCAATCTTTTCCTGACACTTATCAATTTAAAGGAAAATATACTACTGGTGGTAAAAGAAGAACACAAGAAGTACCAAGATATTCACAAATTGGAAATGCAATCCCACCATTATTTGGCGAACAAGCAGGACTAATTTTAAAAGAACTAATAAACTAATGCAAAAAAACGCTTTACAATTTAGAATTAGTTCCGCCCTAAAGAATATTATTGGTAGCGATTTAATTAGTGATGATTTTATTGCTGTTTTTGAATTGGTGAAAAACTCATATGATGCACACGCAACTAACGTTGAAATAATCTTTGAAGATATCTATTCCAAAGATGCTAAAATTATTATCAAAGATGATGGCAAAGGAATGAATTATGAAGATTTAATCAATAAGTGGTTATTTGTTGCCTATTCCGCAAAAAAAGAAGGTACAGAAGAAGATAGTTACGATTATCGAGATAAAATAAAAGTTAAACGAGCATATGCTGGAGCAAAAGGAATTGGTCGTTTCTCTTGTGATAGATTAGGTGCTGAATTATATCTTGAAACAATCAAAGAAGAGGCGAACCCTAAAGTTGAAACATTACTAACAGAGTGGGATAAATTTGAAGACGATTTAAAAGCAGAATTTGTAAATATAAGTGTATTACACGAAACTATTTCTGAAAGTAATTATAGTTCAGAAAAAGGAACTGTTTTAGAAATTTCAAAACTTAAAAGTGAATGGGATAGAGAAAAACTTCTAAAATTAAAAGATGCTTTAGCAAAACTAATTAACCCAAATACTCAAATTAATAATGACAATTTTAAAATTGACCTAATTGTTCCTGACGAAATTGAAAATGATAAAAAAGAAACCCAATATCATAAAATTGTCAATGGTAAAATTCAAAACTTAATTTTTGACACTCTTGATATTAAAACAACTAAAATAATAAGTAAAGTTTCTGATAAATCAACAAATCAAATTGAAACAACATTATATGA
>JALVAD010000648.1 GCA_027011385.1 Saprospiraceae bacterium
ATTTATAATATATACATAAAAATCATTTATTTAGTTTCAATAATGATATTTTAAATAAATTTTTTATAAATGTAAATACAAATGGAATGCAAATGACACGGAATATACGAATTTTCTCTGACTTAATCTGTGATTATTTGGCATATCTGTTTTATTCGTGTTCTATATATTATTTCAACCGTCTTTCCCAACTTTATCGCACCAGTCGCACCTTCGCAAAAGTCGCACCCATCGTAACCCATCGCCCAAGTCGCACCGTCGCAACCATCGCAAATTTCGCACCAATCGCAACAAGTCGCACCCATCGCAACTTTCGCAAAACTCGCACTATCGCCCCTCATACATCTCCTCATAATACTTCTTATACTCACCGCTTGTCACATTATCCAGCCATTCTTGATTATTCAGATACCAATCTGTGGTTTTTTCTATTCCTTCTTCAAATTGCAAAGATGGTTTCCAGCCCAGTTCTTTTTGTAATTTTGATGAATCTATCGCATATCTCAAATCGTGTCCTGCTCTATCTTTCACAAAAGTTATCAACTTCTCAGAAGTTCCTTCTTCCCTACCCAACTTTTTGTCCATCACTTTACACAAAACCTTTATCAAATCAATATTAGTCCACTCATTATTGCCACCGATATTGTAGGTCTCTCCAATTTTTCCTTTATTAAAAATCACATCAATAGCATTTGCATGATCTTCAACGTAGAGCCAATCTCTTACATTTTCTCCCTTGCCATACACGGGTAGCGGTTTATTGTTCTTAATATTATTTATAAATAGTGGGATCAGTTTTTCCGGAAATTGATTTGCCCCGTAATTATTTGAACAATTAGATATAACTGTTGGTAGTCCAAAAGTATCGTGATAAGCTCTCACAAAATGATCCGAACTAGCTTTGGCAGCTGAATATGGACTATGGGGATCGTATGCAGTAGTCTCCGAAAACAAACCTTCTTCTCCTAAAGATCCGTAAACCTCGTCTGTAGAAATATGATAAAAAAGCTTCCCTCTAAAATCATCTTTCCAATGTACCTTAGCTGCATTAAGCAGATTGACTGTACCAATAACATTGGTCATCACAAACTCCATAGGATTGGCTATAGATCTATCCACATGAGATTCTGCAGCGAGATGTATTACTCCATCAAATTTATATTTATCAAACAATAATCCTATAAACTCTCCATCTACTATATCTCCCTTGATAAAGGTATAGTTCTCCCTATGCTCAATGTCTTTCAGATTTTCTAAATTTCCAGCATAAGTCAATTTGTCCAGATTATAAATTTTACTTTCCGGATATTTATTAACAAAGAGCCTAACTACATGCGAACCTATAAAGCCTGCCCCTCCAGTGATTAAGATGTTTTTTTTCATGTTTTACGTTTGCGAAGTGTTGCGCATTTGCGAATGTTGCGAATGTTGCGAGGTGTTGCGAAGGTTGCGATTGTTGCGTTTGCTGCGCGGTTTGCGAAGCCTCATCCGTCACAAGAGTCGCAAGTTTCGCAAAAGTCGCAACTATCGCAAAAGTCGCAAGTATCGCACCAGTCGCACTATCGCAAGTCTCAATAAGTCCAATCTTCTCGTTTAGATATAATAGTCACTAACATTGCCATTATGTGGTCATATTTATCATATAAGATTTCGTACTCCTCTTTCTCAATATATTTACAAGCTAAGGCATAATCAAGCCATACTTGAGTCTCTGCAGCTTCTCCATCAGAGATAGCCAATGTAGAAGCGAAATGTTTGGGGTATTTTCTTTTTCTCCATCCTTCCGCAATATTCCCAGACACAGACCTTGACGACCTCCTAATTTGATCCGTCAAAGAATACAGTTCCTCTCTAGGAAATTTCTTTGATAATTCAAAAATTTCCATCCCTGCCTCAAACGACAATTGATAAACTTTTAAATCAGTATGTTTCCGAATCTTCATACCAAAAACTATAAAAAATTCAGTAAATCGCACCGTCGCACAAGTCGCACTATCGCACCATCGCAAATATCCCACCCGTCGCACAAGTCGCACCCATCGCACCAGTCGCACCCGTCGCCCCATCGCAAAAGTCGCATCCATCGCACATCACGGCTTCGCCATCGTCAGTCACATCCAAGACTAACGCCAAACTGATAAATAAATACCTTTCTTCACTTACAACTCTTAATCAATATTTAACTTAGAGTTCAATTCCTTCACTATGACCTTAATAATAATTCAAAGTCACTTACTGATATGTTAAAAAAAATAACTTTAACAATTCAAATACTTTGCTGCAATCTCAACCACACTTACAATACCTAATAACTCAGATTCTATCATAATACTCTTACGCCCATTTACTCTCACACACTTACCTCTTAGTCCCATAAATACTCCTTTATCAATTTCCACATCCTCACCAACCTCAATGCTAATATCTGATGTTAATTCTATTGATTTCGCTTCATTTTCGGATAAAATTCTTAAATTTTTTATCTCATAATCTCTCACAATAGCAGGTTTCCCCAAATATTTAAGTACCGTAACCGTACCATATACCTTCAAAACTTTGGTATAAATTTCTTTTGGGTCAACTCTAACAAAAACATATGATTTTATATATGGAACTTTTATCTTCTTCTTTCTATCACTCCACTTCCTATATACGGTCTCCAAAGGTAAGAAAGCCTCAATTCCTCCCTCTATGAATCGCTCAAATACTTTTTTTTCAGCCCTCGGATTAGTATATATAGCGTACCAATTTTTAAGCTGAACTTGTTTATCGATTTTTGTTTTATTGTTTATAAAATTATTTTCTTCCTTTATAAAGTTCATTAAAAAATATAACTTAGTTATTATAAAAAAAAAACCATACTAAACGCTTTGCTCACATCATCAACACTTTTTTATTAAAAAAATAGTATTAATAATCTAATCAAAAGAACTTGGCATGGTTAATCCCTGAATACTAATTTAAACAAAAGTTTAATAAATAATCACTGCAAAGATATAAAATTATATTCAATAATATGGATATAATATATAAAAATCAATCTTTTTCTATTTCAGGAATCCAGCCTGCTCCATTCTGTGTTAATACTTTTACTAACTCAGGTAGCTTAATTTCTTTTATGTCATTTATATCATTCAAAATACTAGGTATCTCCTTCTTCAATATTAACAATGCATCTCTTTCCGCCTTCGTAACTTTAAACATAGTGTTGAAGTGTGAATACACTAAAAAATAAAATCTGTCATTGAGCGGAACTGCTTGTTTCCACCTTTCTTCTGGACTAGCTGGTGGTTTTTGCCCTTTAAATCTCCAATCCATATCTGATAATCGAGATTCCAAATTCTCGATATTCTTAAATAAAGTCACATCTACACCAGGTGTCTGAATTGCTTGTTGCTTAATATTCTTTATCTTTAGCAATAATTCACCCAACTCAGATTGAGCCCTACTTGTTTTCTTATAAATACTCAATACTTCTCTATAAAAGTCGCTCAATTCGTCACTTGAAGCCAGTGGTATTGCCGTATTATTAAGCAAATTTACATTGAACTGCCTTCCTGTAACCAAAGTATCTATTTCTCCTCTAACGTATCTATATACATCCACTGAATATGTTCCGGGAAGTACAAAATATCCGTTTCCTGATTTCTTTAGAGGCTCAAACCTAGGTTTATCCAACTTCAATGGAGCCGGCATTGCGTATTTTAAGTCCCAAGTGATTCTATTTATTCCTTTTGATATACTTTTAGTTAAATTTCTTACCGGAGCCCCCTTTTCATCTTTTATTGTAAACAATAGAAATGGGGAAACTTCTTCATTCTCTTTTCTTAACTCTCCCAATGAAGGGTAAGGAATTTTTTCATTTTCTTTTATAAGCTTTTTCTCTTTTTCTCTACGTATTGATTTTAATTTCTTAGGTACATCCTTTACATAATAAGTAAATACTGCGCCAAATTCCTGATTTTTATCCTTGTATTCCAAAGAGCCAAATCCGTATCCTCCTCTGCTTCTGGGAACAAATGACAAAGCATCTTTAATATTAAATAAATAAAAATCCTTGTTAACAGTATCATCACTAATATTTCGCAAAGGGCTATAATCATCCAAAACATAAAACCCTCTACCAAATGTGGCAATAACCAAATCTTCCTCTCCTTTGTGAATCGCAATATCTCTGACTGATATAGTCGGCAAACCGGATTTCAATTTTATCCATTGTCCTCCCCCGTCATTACTAAAATATAATCCAAACTCTGTTCCTATAAAAAACAATTTTTTGTCTACAAAATCTTGCTTAATACTGTGTACCGGCAATTTATCAGGAAGATTAGTTGCAATACTTTCCCAACTTTCACCCAAATTAGTGCTTTTTAATATATAAGGCTTAAAATCAAAATGTTTTCTATTATCAAATGTCACATAAACCGTATTCTTGTCAAATTCGGACGGTTCGATATCACTTATATATGTGTATTCCGGAACTTCGGGAAATGATTTAATTTTTGTCCAGCTATCACCATCATCGCTAGAGATATTCAACACACCATCATCTGTACCCACAAAAACCAAACCTTTTTTTACCGGAGATTCAGCAATTGAAACTGCAGTCCCATACAAGGAGGTTGACACATCTTTAGCTACACCATCAACGCTCCAATACCTTCCCATTACTTTCCATTGATCTCGATCTATTCCAGTAGTTAGCTCCCCACTTATCTTTTTCCAAGAGTTTCCCCTATCTTCAGATTTGAATAAATAATTTGCAGCGATATAAAGAGTTTTATTATCATGATTACTGAGGATAAACGG
>JALVAD010000649.1 GCA_027011385.1 Saprospiraceae bacterium
ACGGTTTTCAGTTCGGCTCAAGACCGCAAAACTCTTGAAGAAGAGAGGATGCGTATAATAGATAAAATCGAATTTACTTCCAATATCCTAAAAAGAACTGAAAAAAATAAAAAAGCCACAATCGACTATCTGAATTCCCTGCAAAATCAGATAAGGAATAGAAATAAAATCATCGCTAATCTGAATAAACAAATAAATCAGATCAACGAAAACATCAATACGATGAATATCGAGTACAATAATCTTTCGGAGAAAAAAAGCGGTATTGAGCACAATTTTGAATTTCTCTTAAGAAAAACTTATGTTCAATCCCTAACAAAAAACAAATTTTTATTTCTACTGTCTTCCACGGACTGGGAGGATTTTATGGACAGAAAAAGGTATCTAAAACAATTTAATATTTATACAAAAACAAGACTCCAACAGATAAGCGAACAAAAACAAAATTTGGATAAATTATTGACTAAAATCAATGTCGAAAAAGCTAATGTCGAAAAATTAATCAAAGAAGAAAATGACAATGTTTTAAAACTCAAAGAAGAATCCAAAAAGAAAGATAAGATACTAAAAGAGCTAAAAAGGGACAGAAAAAAGCTCGTTCGAGTATTGAAAAAGCAAAAGAAGGAAAGGGAGAAATTAAATAAAAACATAGAAAATATCATTTTAAACAACCTTAGTGGCGGCAATTCTGTTATTGCTACGAGCGAAGCAAAAGTTGTTTCAAATTCTTTTGAAGAAAATAAATCCAAATTCAGTTGGCCTGTGAAAGCCGGCTATATTTCATCACATTTTGGAAAGCATCGACACCCTACAATCAAGGGAGTTTACAATTTCAATAACGGTATTGATTTCAGAACGGAACCGGATAGTGAAGTGAAATCAATTTTTGAGGGTGAAGTCGTTGGATTGATGCATATCACCGGTTACAATTGGATGATTATAATCAAACACGGAAAATATTATACGGTATATTCAAAGTTGGAAAATGTAGTTATTTCCAAAGGTGATAAGGTAAAAAGAGGACAGACTCTTGGCAGGATTGGGGACAACGGACAATTTCATTTTGAGATTTGGAAAGAAAAAACAAAACTTGATCCTGAAAAATGGATTTTAAAAATATAAAATAAATGAGTGAACACTGGCAGTTAGGGAAAAAAAGTAAGAAGACTTATATAAAACAGGAACTTGAAAAAGCCATCCTAATCGGTGTGATTTACAAAAATACCGAAGAAGAAGTCAAAGTGTATCTTGATGAATTGGATTTTTTGGCAAAAACCGCCGGGGCAATAACAGTAAAAATATATACTCAGAGGCTAAATCAACCTGATAAAAGATTTTTTATCGGAAAAGGGAAAGTAGCGGAAATAAAAGAGTATATCGAAAATAGAGGGGACATTGATATGGTTATTTTTGACGATGATCTTACAGGTAAGCAAACCATAAAACTGGAGGAGGAATTCGGTGTAAAAATCGTTGACAGGAGTACATTGATATTGGATATATTCGCCAAAAGAGCTCAAAAAGCACAAGCTAAAGCCCAGGTGGAATTGGCTCAATTGCAATATTTGCTTCCGAGACTTAGAGGGCTTTGGACTCATTTGGAAAGACAGCGAGGAGGTATAGGAATGAGAGGTCCCGGAGAAATGGAAATAGAGACAGATAGACGTATAGTGAAAGATAAAATCAAAAAACTCAAAGATAAATTGGCTGTTATTGACAGACAAGACCAAACGAGAAGAAAGAGAAGAGACGAGATGATTAGGGTTTCACTAGTCGGTTATACTAATGTCGGTAAATCGACATTGATGAATCAGCTTACCAAGTCTGAGGTTTTTGTTGAAAATAAGCTTTTTGCAACATTGGATACGACTGTCAGAAAGATGGTAATTGGCAGAATGCCTTTTTTGCTATCCGATACCGTTGGTTTTATCCGCAAATTGCCTCACCATCTCATAGAAAGCTTCAAATCAACCCTGGATGAAGCGAAGGAAAGTGATATTTTGCTTCACGTGGTAGATATTTCGCACCCTCAATTTGAGGATCAAATCAAGACGGTAAACAGTACTCTTAGAGATTTGGGAGCGATTGACAAGACTACTTTCTATGTATTTAATAAAATAGATCTCTATAGAAAAAACTACTTTGACGAGCTTCTTGACCAAGAGACAAAAGACCAAATACTGTCGCAGTTAGAAGAAAAGCTAATAAATGATTACGGAGAAAATGTGATTTTTGTTTCAGCTATCGAGAAAGAAAATATCGATACCCTAAGAGACAAATTAGCCGTATTGATCGAAGAAAAATATAAAATCAGATATCCGTATAAGACTCACTATTGGTAGGTTAGGATAAAGCGTAAATTGAAAATTTATTTCACGTGGTTATCTAATGATCTACATTTTTGCATACAACACCTTGCCAGATAAGTGAGCGTCTGCTGACCTCGCTTATTGATTTTGAATAACGAATAACGATTAACGATTGAAGATTTTTGATTTATAAAACTATCTTACAGTGTCTGTAAAAAAATACACCAATTGATATTTTTTCCCTTTCAGATCTAAAATCGGTGTTCCTTGTTCGATATTCGATATTCATTTCCCCTGATAAGCGAACGTCTCTGACTTCGCTTTTTTAGGCAATAACCGCTCTATTCAAAAATTGATTGAACTTGTACTGGGCTTTAATAATATCCAAAATATTTTCAATCAAATCGTCCCTAAACCAAAATGAATTATCTACCGGATGAATTACGGCATAGTGCTTATTATTGAGCAAATCAATGTCAGGAAAATCTTTCGGAAATCCACGAGGCGCTGTTTTTAGTTTATCTCCGTAAATCTCCGGAAAAAATTCTTTAAAATGCTTGTCGTTAATTACGGATTTATATTTATCAACATTATTGAAAATTGAAGTTCTTATCAATTTGAGTGTTTTGGAATCCGGCTGATAAATTCCACCTCCAATAAATGAATTATCCGGTTCAAAATGGATGTAATAGCCTGCAAAATGGCTTTTTCTGCCACCTTTGGCAATAGATGCGCCAAAATTCACCTTATAAGGTTCTTTGTTTTTTGAAAACCTCACATCTCTATGAATTCTGAACATACAATCCTTGGCGGATAATACTCCAATGTTACTATCCACACCTGAAATGCCCGCAATCAGTAAATCAATAAAATGCTCAAATTTGGTTTTAGCTTCTTTGTAATCTTTTTGATTTCCCTTAAACCAAACTCTATTGTTATTGAATTTAAGGGCAATCAAAAAATCAAAGACTTTTTTTAAGTCCATATATTATTTTCTTGACATTAATATTCTGAGTATATACCAAAATAACAACATCAATGATGCAAATAGTCCGAGTGCTGCTGCCACATATTGATCTTCTCCGTATCTGTAGATTATATTGGAGGTTTGATACAAAATAGAACCGGAGGCTAAAACAACCATCCCCACAGAGAACCACAATCCAATATTAAAACCAAAAAGCAAACCGGCAACTATGAGTCCGAGTGCAATCCAAAACCCAATGGTTAAAAATCTTCTCAAAAAAGAAAAATCTTGTTTTGAAAACATAGCAACCATCGTCAGTCCTGCAAACAATGATAGTGTCAATATAGCAGCTTGTTTGATTAAAACAAGACTTCCTGTTTTATATACTGCGATATAGATAAGCGGTACAAAAATAAATGCTTCTGCAATTATATACAGCCCAAATCCGAGATATTGTTTATTTCTATCAACACTGTTAACAGCCATTTTTTCAGCTATATTTGTTACCAACATAAATCCTCCCAACATCAATAGCCACATTCTGCCTTCTATTAAAGAAAGAGCAAACCTTGTGATAGTTTCGTTATTTAAAAATATATACTCGACTAGTATAAATGCTAAAACACCTATTGCGAGATGACTGTAGGTTTTCTTGTAGAAAGTAAGTTTTTGAACCTCTGATAAATGTCCAACTGCGATTTGATTTGTATATTCCATCTTTAAATTTTTTATAATTAATTTATTATCACCCACAAATATAACAAAACATTCACAAAATAATTTCAAATTCGTTATAAAAAGCAAAGTAAGAGTGTTAAATTTAGGCTTATGAACAGAATTATATCAATATTAATATTGTTTTTTGCTATTGAAGGCAATGGGCAGAATCCATACTTTATTAACGGTAAGATTTTTGACAAACTTACGAATGAGGTATTGCCTTATGTTACAGTTTACGATATTTCGAGTAAAAAAATACAATATATCTATGTGCTTAGCGTCGTATCATTGGTGTATTGCCGTAATTGGGAAGTATTAGGACGACAGTATCACAAGTAAACGATGAAAGCCTGATATCAATAAATCTACCGGGGCAGGAAAGCTCGAACTTTGTCTCACCTAATGTCTTCCATTTTCCTGATGCACATTCCGATAGAGAATTGGATTTGTCCTCAAATGTCATATCATCATTAAACGATAGTATCGTACCATTGTGAGTCAATTTCCACTCTCCTACTAGGGTGGTCTTCAAATCCTTCTTTACGCATTCTTTTTCAGTAATATCTTTAGTACAAGATGTTGCGATTATAAATAATATTGCTAATAAAACTGTAATTTGTTTTTTCATTTTTATTGTTTTTTAAAAAATCATTAGTAATTCTCTTTTGGATCAAGTAGTTCAAGTATCTACCCCAGATTTTTAAATCATTGCTAACGTATCCACAAATATACGAATGAGAATTGAAATTAACTATTGATATAATAATATATTCATAGAATAATTTTATATTTGTTATATAA
>JALVAD010000650.1 GCA_027011385.1 Saprospiraceae bacterium
TAAAAATACAATCCCGGTTGAAAACAAGATAAAACGATTGTAGCTTTTCCTTACGATCAAGCACATCCACTTCTCCCTTCCCTCGCTGAGGGAAGGGTCGGGGATGGGTGCTAAAACCGGAATCAATTCTCTTATGAGAAAGCTTTTGTTATTACACTTATTAAAAGATGTGTCATAACGAAAGCTTGCTAAGGGAAGGGTCGGGGATGGGGTCTGATATCCGAATTATCAACGACTAAATGATCTAAAAAAAAAGCACCCACTTATAGCAGGTGCTTTCGATTATGAAAGAAGGAAATCTTTATTTCGTTCTTTTCTTTATTTTAATGTAATCATTTTCTTTGTTTGAGTAAATCCATCTGTTTCCAAAGTATAGTAAATAATACCTGATACTTTGTCATCAAATGATATATTTACTGAATTTCTTCCTTTGTTAAATACCTTTGAAATCTCATCTATTTTTCTTCCTGTTATATCATAGAAAGATAAAGTAGCTTTTTGGTTTGAAGGTAAATCAAACATTACTGTAGTTTCATTAGAGAAAGGATTAGGAACATTTTGATAAAGTGCATAGTCTTTTACATCTAGTCCATTGTCTCTGAATTGAAGTTTTATATTCATTACTTCCAAATTGTTATCGTATGCTTCAGTAGCTGTTATATCATTACTTAATTTGATATTGCTTGATAATTTTCCATTGTTTTTAGCCGTAAATTTCACTTTAAACAATTCCGGATACCTATTGTCAAAATTCTCCGGTTTTACCCAACTAAAAGTTATGTATCCGTTATCGACATATGTAAGCCCAAAGTTATTATCGAAAATTGTTTTATTGTTAAGAACGATATCTTCAAATATTAGATTTTTAGTATCGTAATTAAGAGTGAACTGACCTCCGGTAAATCTTGCTATATCATCGATATTGAATTCAGCATATACTATTTCATTTTCCTTGAAATTAACATCAGAGGAGACAAGAGAGATGCTTTTAGCATTTCTAGGGCTTATTTGGTTTTTAAGAGCATTGTCACTACTACCATTGATATCACCCATTTTTATTCCTACCAAACTAGTATTTTTGTCATATGCAGTTTTATCGATATTGATTTCATCAAATTTAGTAGAAAGGATATGAGTATTGTTTTTAATATCATCTCCTTCTTTTACAAATGTCCAAGATCTGGAATTCTTGCCAAAATCTTTGGTAGAACCAAGAATAAGCTTTCTTATACCTAATATATCACTGGCTGTTATTGTTTTTGAATTATTGACGTCAGCTGCTATATATTGATATGGTTTAGCAAGTTTTTTGATACCTAGTAAGTGTTTTTGGATTAAAACTATATCCAATGTCGTAACACCATAAAGGAAATTGTTTCCATAGTTTGATTCCAATCTGTAGTTCTCATCTTCTGATACATTATTAAATTCATACCTTCCCTCATTATTTGTGACAGCTATTTTTTCTTGCTCAGTTGATTTTAGTTTCAATTCAACCTTAGGAAGACCTGTGTTTTGAGGATTTTGTACAAAACCATAAACAATAGAGCCAACAGTTGTGTCTTGACAAGCATTACCTTCATTATCTTCAAGATTGATAAACACTGTACAGAAATCTTGATTTCCTGCATTATCTGTAACCCACATCTGAAGTTTTTTCTGTATTTGTATACCGTTTGGAATACTGTCACAGGTATAGGTTATACATTCATCTGTTACATCCTCAGAGAAAGAATATTTCAATTCATCTTTAGGAGTACAATTATCATATGAACCTGTATTACAATTATAACAATTTGTTCCAAGATTGAAATCCTTAGCGCAGATTGTAACCATTCCAACATAGTTCATCAGTACAGTTGTTAGTTCGGTTATACAAAGTGGGGTAGGTTTCTTGCAATCTTTTACAATAAATATTTCTTCACAAGTACTTATATTACCACAACCGTCTTCCACAGACCATGCAACTCTGTATGTACCATTATCAAATATTCTTTTAATATGATTAGAATTTACAGGACCAATATCCCATGTCCCATCATTGTCTATGTCTATCTTATATGACCAATAAAGATCGTTTGGATCTAGAGTACAATCATCAGTAGCGGTTTTGGTATAGTCAACTTCTCCTCTGCATTTTCCATATGTACAGAATGTTCTAGTTTGGCAAATTGAATCAAATACAGGAGCTACTTCATTTTGAAGCATTATTACTTGAGTATAATTCCAAGTGCTACCTTTTGGATCATTGTCAAAGTTACACCAATCGATAACTTCCCAATGTCTTAGTATTTTAAGACAAGCATCATCAACAACTTTGAAAGTGTCATCTTTGAATCTTGCTGCAACCATACTGCAGAAGTCTTCATTTCTGAATCTTACAGAACCTGTAATCGAAGTATCAAAGCTTTCAACACAATTAGTGAAAGTTACTGTTTTCCTAGGCCAAATTATATCTGAACCTTTAAATTTAAAATTGTCAGAATCTTTGATGGTTATCACTTGAGAACAAGGCTGTGCTTGATAATCATTTTTATCTGTAGCATACCAAGTCCTTTTTACCCAACCTACATTACATTGATTGATATGAACCTCATCTTCATGGTAGAATGTTTTAATTTCACAATTGTCAAATGCCTTGGCATCACCTGTAAGTTCCAGATTGAGATAGTCGTCAGTACATTCTATTGAAATATCTTTTGGACATTTTATCGCTGGCGGTATCTTATCAATGATATTTACTTCTACCATACAAGTATTAGTCAGTCCTGACTCATCTGATACTTGAAGAACTACCATTTGAGTTGTGTTTACATCTTCACAACAGAAAGTAATACTATCTGTGAAAATTGTTTCACTTGGGACACAGTTAGCTACCATTCTTCTTACTTTGAAAGATACATCTGAGCAATTGTCGTTACTACCATCATCAAAAACAATCGCTGGTGCTTTTGCTACTCCATCTTTTCCAATTACAATTTGAGTATGTTGGTCACAAACTGCAGTTGGTGGAGAGTTATCATAAATAGTTACTGTGTTTGTTCTGGAAGAACTATTTCCACAATCATCGGTAACAGTATATGTAAACTTAACTTTACCTACTTTTGCTCCATATAGTACGTATTTACCTCCAACTTTTTTAAGACCATCTGTCAATAAATTTGATGTTTCAGGATTGCCATTCGCATCAAGATATTGATATCCTATTTCATAAGTCATCAGGTCAAAGTCAGAGCAATCAGCCAATATTGCAGGGAAAGTCACTTCAACATCAGCAGAGCATTGTAGTGCATCCGCTTCCAATGAAAAATCAGATAATTTTGCTAAATAAGGACCTTCTGTATCCATAACAGCGATAAGTTGATCATGTTCTATTACTTCATTTGTACACATCTCAGAAACTTTCCAGTGTCTAAGAACTTTGTAAGAACCTGAGCATATTCTTATCGTATCATCTTTATGTGATACAGTCACCATATTGCACAATTCTGTACCCGGTTCACCTGTATAAACATTTGGTTTATTACAAGATAAGGCATCGTAATCTATATTGTCATAATTATGTGGAAACTCAAGAAATGCAGTTCCCGTTCTTATAATATATATTTTTTGAGTACAACTAGATATATTTCCTGATTCATCCTCTGCATGCCATTCTCTTAATATGATTCCTGAATAATTTGATGTGCAATCAAATTGCAAAAGAGAATCTGTATAAGTAAGAATCACTTCTCCACAAGGATCAAATCCGCTTACAACTCTATATGCATTATCAATGCCATATACTTGTACAGGATTTGAAGCAGTAGCAGGAATAGGGAAATTGATATATCCGTGATTTTGTTTGAACAATAAATCAACATGAGTTAATTCACCAGCCATACCTGCATTTTTATCTATTATATTCAGTACCCATGTCCCCGTAGGTGAAGAGTTATTGACACCTGATAGATTGTCCATTGACTTGTACTTTCCTTCAATTGCAGGATCGTCAGGAGAACATGCTGTTGACAAATCAGCGGCACTATTTGTAGCACCATCATCCAGTTCGATCTCCATATTGGCATCACCACAAGTCAAATTTCCAAATAAGGCTAATGTGTCATTATTGGGTGAAACAAGAAATGCTTCAAGATCTAAATCTCTCGGGTGTTTGATACTCAATTTGATATTAAAGTCTGTTATAAGAGCTCCGGGAATTTCCCCTACATTCATTGAATACTTCAAAGTGTCATTATCAGGTATTTTTGCTTTTTGATCAAAAGCAAATCTGAAGTTATGTGGAGTCAGAGAACCCGGATCAGGATCTTTATAACAAGTTGTGTAGATTTCATTGCACTCAATCGGAGGTGCAATTTTGTCTACCACTGTGATATTGCTCCAGCATTTGTTTGTAGTAGTTGTATCATAAACTTCAGCAGTCAGAGTTTGATTAACATAGTCTGATGTGAGTTGGTCGCCGATGGAAACTCCATTTTGATCAATGATATTGACTGTGAAAATTCCATAGTCAGGATAATTTCCTTCCAATATCTGATCGGGAGTAACAGTCGCAGTACAATCAAGTCCCATTGAAATTGCAACAGTATCGTTACAAGCAATGGTAGAAAGCAAATTGTCTGCCTTTCCTTTTGCAGAAGACAAAAGAATAAAAAACGCCATTATAGTCAATGACAAATTTTTAATCAAATTTAGTTCAATTTTTTTCATTTTCGTTCTTTTTGTAGTGTAAAACAAATATTTCATATGTATTTATAAATTATTTTTTATTTTAAT
>JALVAD010000651.1 GCA_027011385.1 Saprospiraceae bacterium
TATGTTATATCTAATTTAAGTAATATTATGTAAAAACATATGATTCTGTTTTGCAATATGAAAAAATAATTTTACCTTTGTGTCGAAATGTTAAAGCATTTTAATAAAAAACACGACATGGCTTTAGAAAACAAAAGAAAAAGGAGAAGCAGAAAAAAGAAGAAAGGATTTAATTTTTCAGACGAGAGAATCAGGAAAATTGGAGGCATATCTATAGTATTGATTAGTATTTATCTTACAATAGCTTTTACTTCATATTTTTTTACTTGGAAAACTGATCAAGATCAAGTTTTGAATTTTTCCACATCTATATTATTTAATGGTGACGTTGTTGTAAGCAATTGGTTAGGACGATTGGGAGCATTGGTGTCAAATGCATTTTTTTATTGGGGGTTTGGACTAGCATCTGTATTTTTTGTTATTATTTTCTTTAAATTAGGTTTTACGATATTATTCAAAGGAAGTATGAAGAAATTCTTCAATTTCCTTATATATGCTTTATACGGAATTGCATTCGTCTCAATAGTATTGGAATTTATATTTCGTGATTCTGCCTTTAGTTGGGGAGGAGCTTTCGGACAAGCGACAAATATATGGTTAAGCAATTTTATTGGGTATATTGGCTTATTATTATTGCTTATATTTTCTGTTTTGGCATTTGTGATTTGGTTATTGAACCCAAAATTAGAGACTCTGCATTTAAGTACAGGGGTTTTGGATTTCAAAATGCCTGTGATGTTCTTTAAAAACAGGTTTAAATTCAAGCAAAGCACAAAAAAAACGGGGAAAGATGATAGTTTTGATGATATTGTTGGAGGTAAAAGAGAAGTCGCAGAAGAAAAAACCATTGATGAATCAATGAAACCAAATTCATCAATTGAGTTTAATCTTCCTGATACTCCTGTGAAAAAGACACAGACAAAAGAAAGTCCGGATTTGGAAATGGAAATCAATGATACTAATTTGGTTCAAGAAGATACAGTCAAAGTATCAGGGGTTATCACAGAAAACAAGTTGATACCTGATGATGATATTGATACTTTAAAGGTAATTACCGACTCCGATGAAGAAGTTTTTATAGAACCGTATGATCCTAGAAAAGAGTTGTCGAATTATGAGGCTCCAAGCGTTGAATTGCTCAATGATTACAGTACGGATAATATAACTATTAACCGTGAAGAACTTGAAGCTAATAAAGATCAGATTATAACTACTTTAAGGAACTATAAAATAGAGATTGTTAAAATCAGAGCTACGATAGGGCCTACCGTAACATTGTACGAGATTATACCTGCACCCGGTGTAAAAATAAGCAAAATAAAAAATCTAGAGGACGATATTGCTTTGAGTTTATCTGCTTTGGGAATTCGTATTATCGCACCTATTCCGGGAAAAGGAACTATCGGTATTGAAGTGCCAAATAAACATAAGCAAACTGTAGGACTTAAAGATATTATAAAATCTACTAAGTTTAAAGAAACAACAATGGAATTGCCTATTGCTTTGGGAAAGACTATTTCTAACGAAGTTTTTATAGCTGATTTGGCAAAGATGCCACACCTTTTGGTTGCAGGAGCCACAGGTCAAGGTAAATCAGTAGGGATCAACTCTATTATAGTTTCTTTATTGTATAAAAAACATCCATCAGAAGTTAAATTTATTCTTATCGATCCGAAAAAAGTAGAATTATTCCCTTATAATGGTATGGATAAGCATTTTTTGGGATTTTTACCTGATGAAGAAGAAGCTATCGTAACCGATACAGACAAGGTGGTTTACACTTTGAATTCTTTGATTATTGAAATGGAGGATAGATATAATTTGTTGAAAAGTGCAAAATCACGAAATTTAAAAGAATATAATAAGAAATTTAGAAGCAGAAAACTTAATCCTAAAAAAGGACATAGATTTTTGCCATATATAGTATTGGTTGTAGATGAATTTGCTGATTTGATAATGACTGCCGGAAAAGAAGTAGAATTACCAATAGCAAGGCTGGCACAGCTTTCCAGAGCTGTTGGTATACATCTTGTTTTGGCGACACAGCGTCCTTCAGTTAATATTATTACAGGTGTAATTAAGGCTAATTTCCCAGCTAGAATCGCTTTTAAAGTAACTTCAAAAGTTGACTCAAGAACGATATTGGATGGCGGAGGTGCCGATCAACTTGTTGGTCGAGGTGATATGCTTTTGTCTTTGGGAGGAGCAAGTGTTATTAGGTTACAAGGTGCGTTTGTCGACACAGACGAGATAGAGAGAGTTGTTGATCATATAGATGGGCAACAAGGATATCCTGAACCATTTTATTTGCCGGAGTATAAGACAGATGAAGAAAAATCTGATTCATCATTGAGTTATTCAGATTTGGACGATTTATTTGTTGAAGCTGCTACAATGGTAGTAACCGAGCAATATGGCTCTACTTCTTTATTGCAAAGAAAAATGCAAATAGGATATAATAGAGCTGGGAGAATAATGGATCAGATGGAGATATTGGGTATCGTAGGAGGCGCTAATGGTTCAAAACCAAGAGAGGTTTTGGTGTATAGCGAAACAGAATTAATAGAATTGATAAATAGATTAAAAAATAAATAAAATTAATTTACAAAGTCCCAATAACCGATTTATAGGGTCTTTGTAGAAATTTTAGTTTTCTTAGAGACCTTTGTTTTAGAATAGACCTACGCCGGTAGGTCTATTTTTTTTATAGCACATTGCACATTAGTGCAACGTGCAAAGTAATCGGTTTGGATAACCTGAATTTAGGTAAACCTTTTAAATTTGGTGGTTGGTAAATTGGCATTATTCTTTTTAGTGGAAAAATCGGTCAAAATTCGTTAAAAACGGATTATTGTTTGAGCCCTGATGAAGTCGGGCGAGTTTTAAGACGTTTAGAATTTTGAGTGATTTTGGAACGTTAAGAAAAGAATACCTTTTCCGATTTTGATAAATCGGTTCTCTCATTATGAAGTGATATTTAATCATTTCATTTTGCAAGCAAACCATTCGTTCATTGTTTCGTTTTTTGTATCAAGACAAAAAATGAAAAGGAGTTTAAAATTTCATTTTTTTTTTGCAATCATTGATTTATTAAAAAGAAAGATGTTGCGAAATACTAATATTCAACTCCATTCGGAGTTGCATCTATTTTATGAATTTACCGCGGGTTTTACCCACGGTCATTCACATTTATCCCCCGTCGGGGATATCTTGATTTATAATAAAAAAACTACCAATGTATAAGAAGAGAAAAAAGTACGGAAGTGGCTTAAAATTCACTTTTTATGCTATCCCTTTTGCCAATATCTCTGCAATATCCATTACTTTGATTTCATCTTCTTTTTCATGGGCTTTCAGACCATCTTCAAGCATTGTGATACAAAACGGACAATTAGCAGCTATAACTTTTGCTCCTGTTTCAATTGCTTCTCCTGCTCTTTCTTCATTTATTCTTTTATCTCCTTTTTCTTCTTCTTTAAACATCTGTGCTCCTCCTGCACCACAACACAATCCGTTTTGAGCAGATCTTTCCATTTCAGTAACACTAATTTGGGCTTTGTTTAGAATGTTTCTGGGAGCGCTATATTCACCATTAACTCTGCCTAGATAACATGAATCATGGTAAGTTACTTTTGTGTCACCAAGTACTTTGGTATCGACTTTGAGCTTACCATCTTTGATTAATTGTTCTATAAATTGGGTGTGATGAATTACTTCAAAATTTCCTCCCAACTTTGAGTATTCATTTTTTAATGTATTGTATCCGTGAGGACATGCAGTGACTATTTTTTTTATATTATATGATTTAAGCACTTCGATATTTTGCAAAGCCAGCATTTGGAATACGAATTCATTCCCTGCTCTACGTGCCGGATCACCACAACAACTTTCTTCATTACCTAAAATAGCAAAGGAGATACCTGCTTCATTCATTATTTTGACAAAGGCTTTTGATACTTTTATCGCTCTGGCGTCAAAGCTACCTGCGCAACCTACCCAATACAATATATCGGGTTCTTTACCTTCACTTGCAAATTGAGCCATTGTTTTAACATTGATATTTTCTTGCATTTTATATTTTTTTAATCTTTTTTATAATAATAAATAGCTATCTTATATAAAGCTTACTGATTAATCCAATCCTCTCTTGTTTCTTGTAATTGCCAAACACTACCACTATTTTCAAGACTTGTAAACATAGGCATCCAATCTTGTGGACCTGTTGAATCTGTAAGTATCCTGTATCTTCTCAATTGTAAAATTGTATCAAGTGGATTAATCAATAATGGACATTGCTCTACGCAGGCATTACATGTAGTACAGGCAAAAATCTCTTCATCAGAAATTAAATCAAATAGAGATTTGCCATCATCAAAATTATCAGCTGTTAATTTAACTTCATCTCCTTTCAAATCTTCTCTGATATATTCTGAATTTCCTGATCTTATCTTTTTTCCTACTTCCTCCGCTCTGTCCCTGACCATCATTACTATTTTTCTAGGGGATAATTCCTTTCCGGTAATATTTGCCGGACAATTATCTGTACATCTACCGCATTCTGAGCAAGTATAAGCATCCAAAATATTTTTCCATTTTAATCCGGTGATATCTTTTGCCCCAAATTCAGGAATTTCCTCCGACATTTCCATAGCTGCATCACCACCTTCAGTAAGTCCCATCATAGATTTTACCTCAGCCATAATCACGGGCATATTTTCCATTTCTCCTCTAGGAGTCAATGAAGTGAAAAAAGTATTTGGGAATGCAAATATCAAATGCAGATGCTTTGAAATAGTAAGATAAAGGATAAATCCAAATACTACTAAAACGTGCAGCCACCAACCAAATCTTTCTAAAAAATGAAGAGTTCCCGTACTAAAACCGTTAAATATTCCATCTGCCAAAATACTTGAAATCACAAACCTTCCCGTATGATGATAGTGTTCGGGAAGCCTGGATTGCAATACCAAGTCGGAACTATTTGCTAAAAATATTCCTGTCACAAGCAAAATTTCCCCAAACAAGATAAGGTTAGCATCTTTGAATGGCCATCCTTTCATTTCCGGTTTGTGGAATCTTGGTACTTTTAATATATTTCTTCTGTAGAGAAAAATTATTGTAGCTATTAATGCCAAAACGGATAATATCTCAATTGTAGAAATTAAAACGGTATAAACACCACCAAGATATTCTGATAAAAACCTGTGTGTTCCAAATACCCCGTCAATCAATATTTCAATTAATTCTATCTGAGTAAAAATAAATGCCAGATAAATGAATAAATGAAATAAAGCGGGGATAAAATACTTAAACATCTTCCCTTGTCCCAAGGCTATTAATATCATTGTCTTCCATCTGGAAGATTTATCATCAACCAACTCATAGTCGCGCCCCAATTTTATATTATAAGCAATGGCTGAATAAGCTTTGTAAGAAAAAAATATCGTTGCCAAAGTTACTATTAGAAATAATATTTGTTGTATCATATTTTCAAATGTTTTTAAATATCTAAATTAAATTTAGAAAAATTATTGCTAAAATATGCATATTATTTGATTTGTGCTATTTTTACATTCAAATAATGATAAATATGAAAATTTTAGATAGTATACAAATAAAAAACAAGATTCAAAGAATGGCTTACGAGATTGCTGAGTCCAATTTTGAATCAGATAAAATATATTTTTTAGGTATCAATAATAACGGTTATAATTTTGCTCAAAGGCTTAAAAAGAGCTTGGAAAGTATCTGCAAAATTGAAACAAAATTAGCAAGAATTACGCTAAAACCCCAAGATCCTGTCAATAATGAAATAGCGAAAGATATTGATGAAAGCGAATTGAATGGGCAGACAATTATAGTAGTGGATGATGTCGCCAATACCGGACGTACATTGTTTTATGCAATGAAGGTTTTGATGAATATTACACCTTTGGTTATAGAAACCGCAGTCTTAGTGGATAGAATGCATAAATCATTTCCAATAAAAATAAATTATGTTGGGCAAAGTTTCGCCACTACTATTCAAGATGATATCCTTGTAGATTTGGAAAGGAGTGGAGAAGAAAATGTTAAATTAGTCTAAAACAAATATGATTTTTATAAGGTTTTTTGATTTTTTATTAAAGAAAAAGATAAAAGAGGATAATAGTATGAAATACCTTTTGGTAGGTCTTGGAAATATTGGTGATGAATATATCGATACGAGGCATAATATAGGATTTAAAATAGCTGATGCAGTCGCAGATAAAGCAAATGCTGTATTTAAACCCGGGAAATTGGCAAGTATGGCGAATTTTAAATATCGAGGAAGACAGGTTTATCTTATTAAACCTTCAACTTATATGAATTTAAGCGGTAAAGCTGTTTTGTATTGGATGAAGAAACTGGATATAAAGAAGAGTAACCTTATTGTTAATGTTGACGATATTAACCTTGATTTTGGAAAGCTAAGAATACGAAAAAAAGGTAGTGATGGAGGGCATAACGGATTAAAAGATATACAGAATTATCTAGGTAAGGATTATAACAGAATTAGAATAGGCGTCGGAAATGATTTTCACAAAGGTCAGCAGGTTGATTATGTTTTAGGAGAATGGACACAGGAACAAAAAGAAGCTTTGCCTGCAATAATTGAAAAAGCAGTGAATGCCAATCTTGATTTTGTATTTAGAGGAATTCACAATGTGATAAATACATACAATGGTTAGTTTTTTACGCAAAATAGTATTTCTGATTATTATTTTAAGCAATAGTACCTTACTATCGCAGTCTGCATTTTGTAAAATAGACAGTTTTTTTATTCCCCAAAACGAATTTAGTTCAACGAGATTTTATTCTGCATTAGGCATCGGAGGGGTAATTTACGGTAGTGGAACATACTTTTTATACGATTCATGGTATAAAGACAATGGAGTAGGGCGATTCCATCGTTTTGACGATAGAGGTGAATGGTTGCATATGGATAAAGTAGGTCATGTCTATACTGCTTTTAACCAAAGTAGCATAATGTATTCAGGTGCAAGATGGACAGGTTTAAATGAAAACAAATCTTTGATATTTGGAGTGACCATGGGATTATTGCTTCAAACAACGGTAGAAATTTTAGATGGTTTTTCTGACAAATGGGGTTTTTCTTGGTCGGATATGACTGCAAATGTAGGTGGCGCATCGCTTTTTTACCTACAGAGAAAAGCTTGGGGAGAAGAAAGAATTTCATTTAAAGTATCATCATACAAAAGGCAATATTCCAAAGCCCTAATTTATAATTCAGTAGGGAAAGGAAGTGTTACTCTTGACGATAGAGCAAATGATTTATTCGGTTCCACTTTTGCCCAAAGATATCTGAAAGATTATAATGCCCAGACTTATTGGCTATCATTCAATTTGAAATCTTTTTTTAGGGATAGCAATGTTCCTGCATGGTTAAATATCGCTGTAGGTTATAGTGGTGAAAATATGTATGGAGGATTTTCAAACGATTGGGTCCCCAAATCAGGAGAAAGATTTTATTTACCTTCAAAATACGATAGATATGCACAGTTTCTGATCGCCCCTGATATAGATTTAACAAAAATAAAAACCAATTCTCATTTTCTTAAAACACTCTTCAAAGGCTTAAATATATTCAAAATGCCCACTCCTGCCCTTGAGATAAATACCAAGGGAGAGCTGGTCTTTCATTTGTTGTATAAGTAGGGGGGCTTGCACAGCTGCCTCCCAGCCTCCTGAAAGAGGTGCATCTGCCCGCACTACCATTTTCTAAACAATGCTTCCACTTTTTCTTTAAAATATCGAACACCGATTAACGAACTCTGATTTAAGATTTTAATCATCGATATTTTATTTCTTAAATCGTTAATCCTTGTTCGGTGTTCGGAGTTCGGAGTATAGCTCTTGATAAGCGAATATTTCTGACCTCGCTTTCGATAACCCCATATGATAAATGCTGTGGTCTCTCTACCAAAAAGGCTTAAAATGAATATCGAATACTGATTAACGAACGCCGATTTAAGATTTAATAATCGATGCATACTTCTCAAATCGTTAATCCTTGTTCGGTGTTCGGAGTTCGGAGAATAGCTCTTGATAAGCGAGTATCTCTGACCTCGCTTTTACTACCCCCAAATGATAATTACATTAGTCTCCCAACCCAAACGGCTTGATATGAATATCGAACACTGATTAACGAACGCCGATTTAAGATTTCATACATCGTTAATCCTTGTTCGGTGTTCGGAGTTCAACGTATTGCTCATGGACAAAGATTATTAACAGAGAGGGTCGGAGACCAAGGTTTCTAACCTCTGGTCGAATCATGTAGCGGTATAAAAAACAACATGTTTTGGGCTTATCATAGTCTTATGAACTGATTTGAATTTACCGTCTTTATCATAGATTTTAAGGAGGCCTCTTTCTGTTGCACTTGGAGAAATAAGTACATAAATATCGCTATTTTCCGGATTTATGCCCAGTCCGTTAAATGATTCTCCTGTAATTATTTCTTTTTTGCTATTATCTGTTAAATCAATAGATATGATGGATGACAATTTGCCGGGATATTCTTCTCTGGCTAGTACGTAAAGAGTATTTTTATCCGGCGATAATTCAATAAATCCATTGCTGCCTATAGTGGGCACTGAAATAAAATTTTCGATATTATTATGATCTAGGTTGATAATGGCAATTCCAAGCTTTTCAGTAGGAAAAGTTGCTAAATATTTACTCACTAGAGAGACATATAGTTTTCTGTTACTGCCAAGAGCAAATTGTTGCGGTATAGCCGGAACTTTAAATGAATCTATAGCCTCAGTCAAAAGATTCATAGTGACAATTGTATTTCTAGCTGTTTGTGCAATATATAGAGTATTTTTGACAATTGACATTCCTTCCGGTCCACCCGGAACAGGGAATTTCTCAATATTGAAATTATCCAAATTCATTTTGGCAATATAGCTGGTCGCAACTTTATTCCAATCCTCAACATTTCCCCAACAAGATATGTATCCTGTGCCATTGTGTTCAAGCATAAATCTCGGCTTGACTATTCCATCATAGATAGGATTAATAGTTTGTTTTAATGTATTGGCATCCAATATGTCGATTTTGTCACCATTATTGGACATCAGATACATTGTGCTATCCACAATTGTTACAGACTCGATTTTTGAATTAAATTCAAGACCATTTGCCGACAAATATCCGGTAGAATCGGTGATTTCCCCTTTATCTATGTCAAAAATAGATATTTCACCATTTGCCCCAGAGTATGTGCCATAATTTATAATGTATGCGACTTGTCCAGCAGTTGGAGCAGGTTTGATTACAATATCATCATTGCAAGACAAAAAAGATATTATGCTGATAAAGGCTATTAAAATATTTATTCTCATTGTTATTTATTTAAATTATACTTGAGGCTAAATTTGTAGTTTCTTCCCGGCATAGCATAGTATTCCCAATTTTGATATTCTTTGTTAAGCAAATTATTTACAGAAAAAGCTATTGAAAAAATATGCTTTTCGAGTTTCATTTTTCTTTCAATAAAGACATCCAATAATATATAATGATTCAGGACTTTTCCAGTCTCGGTAAGTCTTTTTCCTGCATAATTCACGCTGTTTTGCCACGTCCAATGATTTGAAGTCAAAGTGAAATTAGCCGTGCCCATCATTTTTGGCGAATAAGTCAGTTGGCTATTATCCGGTTTTGCTCCTGTATAATTTTCTACTTCCTTAACACTATTTAAAGTGAAATTCAGATTGGCAGAAAATCTCAATTTGTTAATTTTTTTTTGGTATTTTGCGCTCATTTCTATACCATTGCTTAATACTTTTTTCTTGTTCACGGGCTTCCAATTACCTTGGTTTATCCATTGTATCCAATTGTCAACAATAAGATAAAATCCTGTTAAACTAATATCAAAAGTATTGCTTTTGCTTTTGTATGAATACAATCCGGATAGCTCAAAAGTATTTGAATTTTCAGCTAATAAATATGGATTTCCTAAGGGAAGCCAATACCTGTCGTTCAAAGTAGGTATTTTGTAGCTGTTTGAATAGGATAGTTTTATATTGGTTTTACTATTTGATTTTTTTAACAAATTATAATTAAATCCCAAAGAAGGTGAAAAATGACCTGAATAATTTGAGACATAAGCCTGACGTAGGTTAACAGAGGACATTAGACGATTAAAAAAAGTCTTTTTGAATGACAGAAAGGCGTCGACCCTGTTTTCGTTGAGGTTTTTGTCATAAGCATATACTTCGGGTTTGATATGTCTGATATTTAGCCCGATATTCAAATCTCCTGTCCAAATATCAGTATTGAAATAATTGATTCTAAGGAGTCCTGATTTTGTCGCAATTTTAGCGTTCTGATTTTTATTATAAACTTGATAATCGTGAATAAACCCAAGGTCTGCCGTTATTTTATTAGTTCCTGTATAGTATTTCAATCCTGTAATAATCCTGGTATTTTTATTCAAAATCTCAGCATTATCTCCTCCGTAATAATTGGCAGACATATTGGGTTGGATCTGACGCCAATTATCTTCATACCAAATGTCAATATGCGAAAGTAGATTTTGGTTAAGCCAATAATTTACCGTTTGAAGAATTCCGTAATTCAAAATTTTACTGTTTCTTGCTGTATCTATTATATATGTATCGTTTTCAAAATCTTTGGCTTGATAATTGGTGAATGTGAAGTCATTTTTTTTCTTGGATCTAAATGCTTTTATCAAGTATGAAAATCTGCTATTGCTGTACGAAAAATGAATTCCTGAAAAACAGGAGTGAAATGAACCGAAATCCTGTTGCAATCCTATTTGCAATCCTTTATTCCATTTGGGATTATTATTGAGGTGAATGCTTCCCCCAATAGCATCTGTACCATAAAGAGCTGATGCACTTCCAAATTGAATTTTGATATCTGAAAACAAAAAAGAAGGTATATTAGCAATGTTGGAATGTCCGAGTGTAAGTGAATTTATATTTATGCCATTGAATAATATTGCCGTGTGGTTAGCGCTTGTGCCCCTAAAATGTATGGTAGAAAGTCCAACCGCATTCTGTTTGATATATATCGGAGTATATTTTGATAATAGCATTCCAAGGTTTTCTGATGAAATAGTAGTATTTAGCTGAACGGAGTCGATTTTTTGTGTCTTTGATGCCGTCATATATTTAATCTTGTCGGCAGTGATGTCTATTGTTTTCAGCAGAATAGCCTTGTCCTCTTTCTGTGCATTCAAACAGAAAACAAAAAAAACAAGTAATGAGGAAAGCAATTGTTTTTTTATAACTGACATTTTATTTAAGTTTAATCCCGAACTATTTACTATTTGGCAGGTCTTCTGACTTACTCAACTTTTACAACCTTCCCATCAAAACAATAGTGGTTTCATTAGTAAAAGCTTAACATACATCATTTACAATTTAATAATGTGGGTTAAAATGAGCTTACAGCTACGGGTATAGTTTCAGATTTTCACTGAATTCCCTTTTCATTCCTTATAAACGGAACACCAAATAAACACAAAGATAAAATTAATATCTAGCGTCTGCAACAAAATTGGTTATTATAAATTTGAAGTATTTTTTCATAGGCATTATTAATTTTCAAAGTATATTTTTTTAATTATTATTTCAAGATTATCTACAAAATCCTTTACTGTCGGGGTAGAAGCTGAATTTACTGTAAATATCCTATCGTTTTTTACAGCGTTGATACTTTTGTATTTTTCCCAATTTTCTTTTTCTTGAGCTCCAACACCACCCATTAAACTGATGATGATAATATCAGGATTACGTAAGACAACACTTTCCCTGCTTACAATTAGTTTATCCAAGTCTTGAAATATATTTTTACATTTAGAAAAACTTATAAAATCATTCATGAAAGTATTGGGGATAACTGTAGCTATTGGATTAGCCCCTAGTTGAAAGAAAATGCTTTCTCCCACTTTATTATCAGGAATATTTTGCTCTAAACTATCAATTTTAAGTTTTGCTTTTGATATAATTTGAAGAGCCTTGTTTTTACGGTTTAGTACAGTTGCAAGTTTTTCAAAATTACGGCATATCTCATCAAAAGACGTGTATTTGCCAGCATATTCTACTCTAATTCCATTTTTCTTTAATATAGCTATAGATTTGTCTTTGACCAAAGTTGAAGCAAAAACGATATCCGGTTTTAATAGGATTATTTTTTCTTCATTTACTTCTAATGCAGAACCGACTATCAACTCAGGATTGTCCTTGGATATATCACAATAAGAAGTTGCTCCGATGATATTGTCTTTTAGACCTAGTCGCACTATTTCTTTTGTTATAGACGGAACTAAGGAGACGATTTTTAATTTATGGGTTGTGGTCGATGTCCCATTTGTATTGGTTGAATCATTTTTTTTATTTCCACAAGCTGAAAATAACAGCGCTATCAACGCAAATACAAATACTTTAAAATATCTCATAATTGATTTTTGCACAAAGATAGTAAAATAGATTATAACACTTTGCTCTTAATTACTATCAATTTTTCTCTAGTCATTTCGTGCATAGAATATTGAATTCCGCCCGTGCCAATACCTGAAGTATCTCTTCCTTGAAATGGCATCCAATCAACACGAAAAGCTGTATGGTCATTGACCATTACAGCTGCGGCATTTAGCTTTTGTACCGTATCAAATGCAATATCCAGATTTTGTGTAAATACAGATGCTTGAAAATGTACACTTAGACTATTTGCGAGATCAATTGCTTTATTTCTGTCGGAATATGTGTAAAGACATACCACAGGACCAAAAACCTCTTCCGTTGATACTTTCGAATCCATAGCAGGATTTAACAAGATTGTAGGTTTGTAGCAAGTATCTGAAATGCGCTCACCACCACATAAAAGTTCTGCACCTGAATCTATTGATTCATTCACCCATCTCTCAACTCTTTCTACTTCGAGAGGAGAGATAAGAGGACCGACATCTGTGTCTTTATCCAGTTGATTTCCAACTTTAAGCTTGTTTGCAGCAGTGACAATTTCATTGATAACAGTATCTTTTATCGATTCATGCACAAATACTTTCTGAACTGAAACACAGACTTGACCGGCATGATAGAATCCACCTTTTACCAAAGCAGGTATCATTTCTGCTATATTTGCATCTCGCTCTACTATAACGGGAGCAACTCCACCATGTTCTAAAGCACATCTTGTACCCGGTGAAAGTTTTGACCTTAAATACCATCCGATTTTGGATGAGCCGATAAATGAAAGGTAGTTTACCCTAGGGTCTGTTACTAATTTCTCAGCTAGTTGACTTTTGCATACAATTGCTTGACACCATCCATCAGGTAATCCTGCTTCCTTAAATATTTCTACGAAATTGAGACAGGAAAGTGGGGTAGTGGATGCGGGTTTTACTATAACAGGACACCCTGCAGCAATCGCTGTTACCGTTTGATGTATTATCAAGTTCAGAGGATGATTGAATGCACTAATAGACACGACTACACCAATGGGTTCTCTTGTAGTAAAAGCTATTCTTCCTTTTGAAGCATTTGTCAATCCCATGGGAACTTGTTCCCCTTTCAATTGTCCGATATGCTCAATTGCAATTTTTACACCGTTTATAGCCCTTAAAACTTCAATTTTAGAATCTTTGTAGGGTTTCCCCCCTTCATGAGCTGCTAAAACAGTCAATTCCTCTATTCTTGATTCCATTATTGTTTTTACATTCTCGAGTATTTCTATCCTTCTGTATGGAGCAATCCACTTTGATTGATCTGTAAATAGAGAATAGGCTTTTGTTAATGCTTTTTCAATATCATTTTCATTAGCAAGTGGAATTTCTTTTATCAAGCTATGGTCGAAAGGAGATAGTACTTTTAACATTTTATAGTTTTTTATAATTATCAGTTTTTTTACAATTAAACAAGCTAACTCTCTTACTACAAAACCCACTATAATTTGCACCAAGCACCATGATCGTGTTGTGGCTCTTTAACTTTCTTCTGGTTATTTAAATAATGTTTTACTGCAAATAGCGCTGCTATGGTAGATTCTTCTTTTTTATTTTCCTTGATAGCTTCTTTTGTGAAATATTTTTTCACGAAATTTGTATCAAAATCACCTGAAATAAAAGCTTGGTGTTTCATAACAAATTCACCGAAATCCAATGTTGTTTTAAGACCTTTTATCTTGTATTTTCTTATTGCTTTGAGCATAAGATTGATTGCTGAATTTCTATCTTTACCATACACTATTAGCTTTGAAAGCATAGGGTCATAATAGATAGGAATATCCATTCCTTGTTCAAAGCCGCTATCAACTCTGAAATATTTCCCTTTTGGCTCAATATATGTTTCTAGAGTTCCAATGCTGGGTAAAAAATTATTCTCGGGATCTTCTGCATATACCCTGAGTTCTATTGAATGTCCTTTAAGATTAACCTGATCTTGTCCAAATCTCAGTTTTTCACCCCTGGCTACTCGTATCTGTTCTTCGACCAAATCTAATCCTGTGATAAATTCTGTAACCGGATGTTCAACCTGCAATCTTGTATTCATTTCAAGGAAATAAAAATTGAGATTTTCATCCATTAAAAATTCAACAGTTCCAGCTCCTACATAATCGCATGATTTTGCAACATACACAGCTGCTTCGCCCAATTTTTTTCTTATTTCAGGTGTTACAATCACAGCTGGAGCTTCTTCGATTACTTTTTGATGCCTTCTCTGTATACTGCATTCCCTTTCGTTAAGATAAACTATATTGCCGTGTTTGTCAGCGAGAATTTGAATTTCAATATGTCTAGGTGAAGTTATATACTTTTCGATAAACACGGCTCCATTTCCAAAAGCTGATGTTGCTTCATTGATAGCCATTTTGAGTTGTTCTCTGAAGTCCTCTTCTTTTTCTACAATTCTCATTCCCTTTCCTCCACCTCCGGCAGAGGCTTTTATCAAAATAGGGAATCCTATCTTTTTAGCAATGTCAATACCCTCATCTATATCAGTAAGTGCAGAATCCGTACCGGGAATCATTGGAATATCATATTTGCTAACAGTTTCTTTTGCTGCCAGTTTATCGCCCATCAACTGCATTGATTTTGGTTTAGGTCCTATGAATTCAATTCCTGCATCCGTGACTTTAGTCGCAAACTCAGCATTTTCGCTAAGAAATCCATATCCTGGATGGATTCCATCTACACCATTGGCCAGAGCCAATTCTATTATTTTACCTCCCAATAAATACGATTGACTTGAAGGAGCAGGTCCAAGAAGATAAGCTTCATCGGCATTTTTTACATGAAGTGCATCTCTATCAGCTTCTGAATATACTGCAACAGAAATAATCCCCATTTCTTTCAATGTTCTAATAATGCGAACTGCAATTTCACCTCTATTT
>JALVAD010000652.1 GCA_027011385.1 Saprospiraceae bacterium
TATATATTCTAAACTTACAAATGGATTTAATTTAAATAAACCATATCTAATCCATAGCATATAACCGACCATAGATTTTTTATGGTATATCATAATTTTACCACTTCCATTAGGTTTCAGAACTCTATAAATTTCATCAATAGCCTTCTGCGTATTAGGCGAATGATGTATAACACCCCATGAATAAACTGTGTCAAAAAAATTATTTTTATAGGGCAGGTTCTCTGCATCAGCAACTACCAAATTTGACGATAATTTAAAAATATCAAACCTCTTTTTTGTCATTTCAACAGCTCTTTCTGTTAAATCACATCCATATAGAATTGCACCGCCTTCAGCAAACATCTGGTGGTCAGCTCCAAGCCCAACCCCTACTTCCAATACTTTTTTCTTTTTATGATTTTCAAAATCTGCAAAAGGTAAAATAAAAGGCTCTAATTCATATCTTAAGTTAAGTTGGTTTCTAAATTTTTCTTGCTCATCTATTCCTTTTAAATATAAATCCTCGCCACAAGCTGCTTTATTCCAAAATTCTTTAACTAATCCTTTTTCATTTTTCATTTTTCATTCATTTATTATTTATTTATTATTATTCCAACTAACGTCAAAATCCGAAATTGAATGTTTGTTGTTTATAATTTGCATTTTTATAATGAGTTTTCGTTTTAATCAATCATGTCGTTAGCGAAAATATTCAACTGGATTTTCTCAAGTATCCCAATTATAACTAACGTTAGCTAAAAGATTGACATTCTGTCATTCTTTTTCTGTGTCTTTGTTCATTTCTTGGTCTTGAAAACAAGATTATTAGAATTGATGCCAGATTTAGATATTTTTTTCAATATTGCAATTTGTCTTCTTTTTCCGTGTTTAGATAGATGAGTATTTAATAAATTTCCAATTGCATTCGCTGCATTTTGCAATGCATTTTTTCATCAGTTACTTCTTTTTGGAATTCTAGTATTTAAAAAATTGACCTTATTAAGAGCCAAGCCAAAGATAATACCTTTTCGATAGCTGAAGAAATCAATTCCATCATTCAATAAAGCCACCAGCTTTATATTAATTGTATGTGAATATGGTCATCGTGTCTTACCGCTCTACAACCGTGATATCTAATTCTATTATCTTTTAAATTCATTCTATTTTTCAAATGTGGCTCGACAAATAATTTTCCTAAATTCCTATTTTTCAAAATGCTTTTTATAAGTATTTTTGTTCCTTTTTCTGAAAAAATCAATTCGTTATTAATTCTCCTAAAAGTTAAATATTTCGGGTAGTCATACAGAAAATAGCCACTTTTTAAACACTTTTCAATTTGGTTGTATTCGTTTGGCTTTGGATTTTCAAAAACACCAGATCCACTTACCGATTTTTGTTTATTTGTTATTGTTCCGTTGTTAGTTTCGTAAATCAAGCTTATATCTATTTTCTTTCCGTCATTGTGGCTTAAATGAGGTAAAAGTGGAAACTTGTTTATAAACGGGAAATTTGCATCTAAATAATGAATTTCTATATTTGTCTCGTTGAGTTCTTTTTCTGTGTGGCTTAATAATTCGTTTAGTTTTGGTTGAATATAATTTCTGTTTAATAGAACTGTTAAATAATTCGTTGGTTTAATTTTTTTGGTGTGTTTTACCTTTTCTCGTCCAAAAATTGGCGCAATTACAGGAACAATGAAAAATGTTGACAATAAATAAAATCCAAAGAAAATAATCGATCTTTTAAATTTTAGTTTTTTAGTCCATTTTCTCGCAACTGCTAAACTCAACAAATAGATAATGCCACCTATTTGAGTTAAAATAGTCAGAAATACAAAAACGAATATATCAAATGCGATTTTTAGTACTTTTTTCAATTTTCAATTCTGATTTTTAATGATGTACTACTCTTATATTCAAATAAAGCCACCAAATTGGAATGAGTGATTATCCAAGAAATGTAATATTTATTACTCAACCTTAACCCACTCTCCCTTTTTCAATGATTCTATAGCTGCTATCGATGCCTTGGACGTGTTCATTATTTCTTCGTAAGAAATGATGGCATCACCTCCTTTTTTTAGACTATCCAAGAATAATTTGAACTGTAGACTTTGACCTTTATCTTGTCCTGATTTCATCCCTTTGGACTTGAATCCGTAGTACTTGGATTTTCTGAAATTATCAATAATCATTGTACGATTCTGTGAATATATTTCTATTCTTTCTTTTGAATATGATTTGCTACCATTAGAAAAATAATTTACTATTCCTTGTGAACCATTTTTGTATTTTAGCAATATACTTGCATTGTCGGTATTTTCTTTTGGATTATTACCTAGGGAATTCATTACGACACTTTCTACCAAGCTTCCTGTAAGAAATGTAATCAAATCTATAAGATGGCAAGCTTCTGAAATAATTCGTCCTCCACCTATTTCCATATCGTGAACCCAAATTTCCGGAGGAATATAACCTGCATTCATAGTAGCAACGATATTCATAGTTCCTGGATTATCCCCAAGTTGTTTTTTAGCATCATTAACGAATGGCGAAAAACGTCGATTAAACCCGACAGTTAAAGTTTTATTTGCACTTTTATAAGCGGTATCTAAATCTTCCAATTCTTCATAGGTTAATGCCAATGGTTTTTCAACAAATACGTGTTTTCCTGCATTCAGAGCTTCAATTACTAGCTTTGAATGCTGATAGGGTCTTGTGGTAATTAGTACAGCATCTACATCCACATCTTTCAAAATCTCATTGTAATCAGTTGTAGAATTGGCAATATTATTTTTCTTAGCTGCTAGAGTTCCTGATAATCCACTCGCACTAGCTATGTATTTTATTTCTGCATTTAGTTTTTTGAGATTGGGAAGTACCATCGCTTTGGTGTAATTTCCTGCGCCTATAATCCCCAAAACACCTTTTTGCCCTTCAAAATTTCTTTTTTCTCCCGAAGAAACAATTGTTTGACTTATATCAGCATTACCCGAGTACTTTAGAATAGATGCAATGGATTTGGAGCTATTCATATCTCCATATACCTTATTGTAATCTTCCAAATCGATGATTTCACTTATCAGCGGTTGGACGTTGAGCTTTTTTGTATTAATTGCTTCCAAAATGGCTTGAAAATTTCGCTTCTCCGTCCATCTCACAAAGCCGATTGGGTAATCATTGCCCTTTTGTTCATATTCTTCATCATACCTACCCGGACCATATGAGCAGGATACTTGAAAACTGAGTTCTTTTTCGTAGAAATCAGATCGCTGAATGTTCAAACCGATAACTCCAACCAATATAATTCTTCCTCGTTTTCTACACATATTTGCAGCCTGTGAAATTACATCATCGCTTTTTGTCGATGCTGTAATTATCACTCCGTCAACTCCTGTGTTTGAAGTTATTTCCATAGCGATATTTACAGGATTAGTACCACTTGAAGTATTGTAGGCATCTACTCCCCAGCTTTTGGCAAGATCTACTTTGGATTGGTCAAAATCTAATCCGATAACTTTGCATCCATTAGCTATTAGTAATTGAGATGTGACCAAACCGATTAGACCCAGACCTATCACTACTATTGTTTCTCCAAAAGTAGGATTTAATAATCTAATACCCTGCAAAGCAATTGCTCCAATAACGGTAAATGATGCTTCATCATAACTGATATTGTCTGGGATTTTTGCTACAAGGTTTTTTGGTACAGATACTATTTCAGCGTGATTTCCATTGGAGGCTACTCTATCCCCAATCTGAAAATCTTCAACACCCTTGCCGACGGCTATAACTTCCCCTGCATTGCAATACCCCAATGGTAGGGGTTCACCTAATTTTCTGAATACGGTTTCAAGTGTTGGTTTTATACCGTCGGTTTTCATTTTATCAAGCACCATTTTAACTTTTTCAGGTTGCTGTCTAGCCTTGTCTATAAAATTTGCTTTACCAAAATTTACCAACATTTTCTCTGTTCCAAGTGAAACCAAAGTTCTGTGTGTTTTTATTAAAACTTGACCGCTTTTTACTTGTGGAGACGGTAGTTCTTCCAAAATAGTTTGACCGGATTTAAGGTCTTGAATAATTTGCTTCATTGAATTATATTTTATTTAGTGTCTGCCTGAAAACAGACAATTTTTGAAATTATGTTGATTTTTGCCTAGATTTTGATTTTTTTGCAATGATTTGATGCCTTAGTATCAATCACTTGTAAAAAGGTCAGAAGATATTAAAAAGAATCAATTTCAAATTTGATGTGTTTTCGAGCAGACACTATTTGTCAACAAACTGTCTCATCCACGATTCTATAGCCAAAAGACCCCAAATGGAATAAGATGCGTCTATTTTTCCTTTTTTATTATTTTCTATCAAATTGTGAACTTCTTTATAATCAAAAATTCCTCTGTTTTTTATGCTGTTTAAAGATAAATAATCATTTATCATTTCGTCTAAATCTTTTGTTATCCATTTTCTTATAGGTGCTCCGAAACCTGTTTTGGGTCGATAGATAACTTCTTTTGGTAAATATCTTTCTGCTACTTTTTTCAGTAAATATTTTGTTTCCTTACCTTTCATTTTTAAATTAACGGGTAAGCGTGTGCTAAATTTCACCAAATCATTGTCAAGAAAAGGAACCCTCGTTTCTATACCGACAGCCATACTCATTTTATCCGTATAATTGAGATTATGATCCGGTAGAAAATATTTCATATCCCAGTATAATAAATAATTCAATATCTCTTTTTCCTTAGGGATATTATTCAAG
>JALVAD010000653.1 GCA_027011385.1 Saprospiraceae bacterium
ACAATATTTCAAATAAAATCTCTTTTATCTTACTACCATTATAAATCGATAAAAGAGCCAATGAAGGGACTTGAACCCCTGACCGGCTGATTACAAATCAGCTGCTCTACCAGCTGAGCTACATTGGCCTAAAATATTTCAATTTTATAGCTTTATCAATCCTTATTTCAAAAGCGGTTGCAAAGGTATATTTATTTTTTAAAAAAAACAAATTATTTTTGAAAATTTTATTTTTTTTTGAAGAGACATCAAAAATACAGCGATTTTAATCGCCTGCGAGAGCTAAAAATCCAACTAAATTTAGTAGAATGGGTAAATCCTCTTACATATAAAACTGAAAAGATACCAACAATAAATAACAACTAAATCCCACAGTAAACTCCTACATCCATAATCAACGCTTCACTCCAACTCGAAATCCCGCGGTACGTTTTACTTTGCGGGACTTTAACTTCGCTCCAACTTGAAACCCGGAACATTGAACAAATCAACAAGCTCGGCAACCCTAGGAAAATCAACCCGCAACGCGAAAAAATGAAATGCGCAAAAAATAACTGGTTTTATATTTTTATCGCAGTACCGGAAGCGACTACCATTAACATAGTCCCTTTACCCACTGTCTCATAATCCAAATCAATTCCTATTATTGCATTGGCTCCAAGTTGTTCTGCTCTATCCTCCATTTCTTGCATAGCGATTTCTTTTGCCTCTATAAGAACTTTTTCGTAGCTACCTGAGCGACCTCCGATAATATCTATTATTCCTGCAAAAAAGTCTTTTACCATATTTGCTCCTATAATAGTTTCACCTGAAACTATTCCTAAATATTCTTTTATTTTGTAACCGTCCAATGAATTTGTTGTTGTTAATATCATAATTATTCTAATTTGATGTATTTTCTTTTAAAAAGCGCTTTATCTCAGCAAATTCAATTCAACTAATATCGAACAGAATCCACAAAGTTTTGTGCAATTTCTCCAATACTGAATAAAACAGATAAAGAACTAACAATATATCTATATAATATGTTTAGATAATCGGTAATTGTTATTACAACTCGCCAAGAGGTCGAACCTCGCTGCACAGCGGCATTGCTTTAGAGTACTGTTACTTGTACTCGCCAAGAGGTCGGGAGACCTTTGGCTTGGAGTACTGTAATCCAATCCTCAAATACTACAAATTCCCTCGGTACGCTTCGCTACTCGGGACTTTTACTTCACTTCAGCTTCCGCTTCACTTCATCCTAATTCAGACAGTTAGGCTATTTCCAATCTCCAACACCGTCTTGATTAGGATTTTTAGGATGAATAGATTTAAGGATTAAGCTACTTAACCACAAACTTCCCTACCCTTAATTTTCCTTTATTATCCATAACCCGGACATAGTACAATCCTGCTTCCAATATCGAAATATCTATATTCAATATATTATTTCCTGTTCCGGATAATATTTTGCTGCCTTGAATATTAAAAACATTCCATTTCAATGCATTATTATTTTCTCCTGCTAACTCTACATTAATCTCAGCTGATGCAGGATTGGGATATATTATAACACCATTATGATATGAATAATCACTCACCAATTCATCTATGCCTGTCACCAAATCCGAGTATGTATATACCAACTGCACCGAGTCTGCGACTCCGCAACCCGGCTCAAAACATCCATTACTATCTACTCTAAGTACCCAAGTATAATCAGCATTACCTCCCCAGACATCATCGTCTGTCATTTGTCCGGTACAAACTATATCCCCATTCAGTGCTTCCATTATATCGTAAAATTTAGAATAGTTTTCATTAATATTTTGGTCTTCATATATTTTCTCCCAAAGCAATTCTCCTTCCTTACTATATTTAAATATCCAAGCCCAATTATTTATAGGTAATGATTCATATTTTCTATATTTACCGGCACCAATAATATCCCCATCTTTAGTTTGTTCCATCATATAAATATCACCTCGTGGTGCAACAGGACTATTTTCGGATATCAATGTCCACATAGTATCCGCCCATACAGTATTACCATCCTTATCAATCCTATACAATGTCTTCGGATATCTGCCATATTTTTTATATTCTTCTCCCAGTTCATCTATTAAATAAGGCGTATATACCTCCCAATTAAAAAGCACATCCCCCTTATCCAATGCTGTGATACCCGGAAAACGTAGATAGGAATCATTATGATTAAATTCCCTATGCCAGATATAATTCAGATTCTCATCAAATTTGATAATACCGGGGATACGTCCACTTTCAATAATGTAGGTATATAATAAGACAAAGTTACCATCATCCAATGCAACTATATCATGCATCTGATAATGAAATTTTGATTTAGTTACATTTAAAAATCGCTCTTCTTTTACAACCTTGCCCTGTTTGTCCATTTTAACAACCACTATCTGTAATTTTGTTTCTCCTGTATCCCATGTCTGTCCTCCCAGATATAGAAATTCTTCCTTGTTAGCTATACCTCTTCCAGCTACTTTTGCCTCAGAAAAATTGTTATATGTTATTTTACCAAGGCTGTCACCATTCATGTTGGTTTTGTATATAATCCAATCCCATGGTACAATAAATTCATTATATCCAAAAATATAAATGGTATCGTTTATAACTTGAATTGGAGTATTCGCACAAAACCTTAATCTATTTTTAAATATAAATTGGTTAATAACATCTCCAGATTTATTAAGTGATATCATAGATGTACATGCTTTAGAATCTCCTGTACCAGAATCACAAATACCATTGGTCAATACAAAATACCCTTTATCGCCAACGAATATCTCAGTTCCATATTCATTGCCGTTAATAAGATTGTAAACGCGAGATAGAGCTTGTGAGGATATATTGCCTAATAAGTATACTAATATCATTAATGTTAGTAAATATTTTTTCATGGTGATAATTTTAAAAAGCTAATATCATAGATTTACGGGTTATTGATTAATTTTGAATAAAATGACTTACCGGATTATTAAAACCCGGCAAGTCCTTCATTTTACTTATGGTTAACAACTAATTTTTCTGTCTTAATAGTATTTCCCTCTTTATCTGTTATCGACAATACATATACTCCAGTATTCAACTTAGAAACATCTATACTTTCATTAATAGATTTCAAATCCTTGTCTATTACTTTTTTGCCATAAATATCGTAGATATTTAATTGCCCATGCATATTTCCTGTATTACATCTGACAAATAGTTTGTCATTTGCCGGATTAGGAAAAATACTTACTTCATTTTCCAATACTTTATCAGAAGTATTTGCATATGTGCTTCTAAGTTCTAAATTTCTTTCACTTCTTTCAAACATCAGTATCTCGCCTGTCCCGATAAAAAATAGTGTTTTTGCATAAGCAGATTGTGGTAACCCTCTATATGTTTCAGTATAAAGAGTATTCAATTCTTCTTCAGAAAACCTGAATAGAGTATCACTTCTAATAATAGTATCTACACCTATAGTGTCACAATGATACCTTTGTCCTATTCGATTGATATTGATAAATGACTCCTTGCTGATCCTTTCCAAGGTATCCATTCTTGTAGTACCGACAGGTTCTGTCAGTGAATATTCTATTACGCTCAATACAGAATCCGCTTTTGCACAATCCCCATAATGCAAATATAGATAATACATTAGCTTTTGAGAGAAAAAATTATCACAAAAATACCTCATTATATCAAGATATTCTCTGTAATCCAACCCCATCTTATAGCATAGATAGAATACTTGCCTTTTCAATAGACTTTCAAGATTTTTTATCTGATGATACAACGAATTACTTGGATTATTTTCATATTCCGCCAGTAGGTCACAATAATCCTGAAACCAATCTCCAAAATTGGTTTCTATATTATCTGAAGGCGTCATACAATCTGGAGGAGTATTTTCTGATTCTGTAAGTACTTCCCAACTTTCCGGTATATCATCATTTGCAATATTATCAGGATCAGTATCAGGTGCAGCATCCGGAGCTAAGAAATAATGGAAATATGGAGTATTGGCAGAAACTTTTATATCGCCACTTCCTTCACTAAAATGATTTCCTGCCGTATGAGTATTATCGCCTATATGATTTTCAATAGTGCCATCAATCATTACATCCGCTATTCCTCCTAATCCGCCGTAAGCGAAATAATTTCCCATAAAAGTTGTTGAATAGTTATCATTTTTTAATTCTATGCCATATTCTGAACTTCGATCCATATAATTTCACAGAATTTGATTTTGATAATATCCAGTTGCAGAAGCGAAAATAGGGTTATCTGATTTTTCAAAAGTATTATCTCTAACAATATAATTATTGCTTCCTTCAATTGATATGGCATCTTTACAATCATTAAAGAAGTTGCCTGATATTTTACTTTTTTCATAGGAATCCATACCTGATATATTAATATCATAAATATAGCTATTAAAATAATTTCCATCAGTTATTTTAACACAACCAATTCCCGGCTGATCGGACAATGCAACTATTCCATGCCAAGGAAAAAATTTATTATCGTCTTTTATTTCACAATCAGAATTTATTAATTTCACACCGTAATTTTGTGTATAACTAGAATAATTTCCGAAAGTATTTCCAACAATTTCTAGTCCTGTTGAAGATTTTGAATAAATAGCGCAATAACTCTTATCAAATTCACAATTCTCAATCTTCAAATCATATAATTCTTTACAATATATATTTTTGCTACCTCCTTCAAATTTACAATTATTC
>JALVAD010000654.1 GCA_027011385.1 Saprospiraceae bacterium
TGTTTTCTTTTCTTTATCACTTTTATAAAAAAGTGAACAGAGTGAACGAAGATACTATTTTTATACTACAATTGTTAAATATTTTTGTAATTTTGAAACTGAACTTATATGATTATTTAAAAAAGTATTTACTTATGGATTATTATAAAAAGATTTTAATAGCTTCTTTACTCATCTTATCTTCACAAGTGATAAAAGCTCAAATAGGTATAGATTTTATTGCAAATAAAAATAAATTTACAAGTTGGAATGATGTGATTTATGAGTATTCGGAAAATCAGGACAAAATATTTGAATATTCATTTGGAGGTGGAATCAATTATTGGTTTCGATTAAGGGATTTTAGGCTTGAATTTACTCCAGGTGTATATTATTTGTATTCTGATTTCAAATTGAATGATGTAAATCGACACTATAAGTATATATCACATATAATAGGAATTGAATTTGATGCAAATGTATATCCTTTTGACTTTATCAGGAGAACCTATGAGAGAGATTGCCCATCATTTTCAAATGGAAATGACTGGTTGAAAAAAAGTTTTTTTGTACAATTTTCACCTGGTATTTTTGGAGTTGCAAGAGAAATCAAAGATGCACCCGAGAAGGTAAGTGTAAAAAATATTGCAGGTAAGTTTGATTTTGGAATAGGTGTTGATATGAAATTAACAAGACATCTGATAGTTGCTCCGATTTTAAAATATGGTTTAGATATTGGTGATAAATGGGATGGGTTTTCGGAGTTTCATGGTGAAAAAAACTTCAATGATGGAACATCCAATTCATATTTGTCACTGACATTGGCATTTTATTTAAAATAGTATAAAGAATGAACACATGAAACGAGTAAGTTTTTTATTAATCATAAAATACACAAAAGTGTATGATTAAAAAAAATCTTGCGAGAGCAAAGTGGTTACATGGGTGCAGATTTTTTTTTGCATCTTATATTAACAAAAAAAAATTAAACACATGAAACGAAAAACTTTTAACCGTTTATTAATTGCCGGAGCCGGACTTGGAGTCGCTTCCTGTTCAGTACCGCTAAAAGTAGGCGAAGATAAATCGAATTCAATAAGTGATTCACTAAAAATAAAACCAAAAAGACTTAAGGAGGGTGATACAATTGGTCTTATAGCTCCGGGTAGCGCTTTTAGTAAGGAAGCTTATAAAAGGACTCTTGAAAATATCGAAAGTTTGGAATTGAAATATAAAAATGCTAAAAATCTATTTAAGAGTTATGGATATGTGGCAGGAACTGATAAAGAACGAATCGATGATATACACGAGATGTTTGATGATAAAGAGGTCGATGCTGTTTGGTGTGTAAGAGGAGGCTACGGCACGACTAGAATAATAGAAGATTTGGACTATAAACTTATCAAAAATAATCCGAAAATAATCGTTGGCTATAGTGATATTACAGCTTTGCTCCAAGCGATTAATTCTAGAACAGGATTGATTACTTTTCATGGACCGGTAGGTGCCTCGGAATTAACACCATATACATTGGAGCAATTTAGAAAAGTATTATTTGAAAATAAAGCAAAAGTACGAATTCCAATTTATAAGGATCTTGAGAATGAAGATCAAGCATTTCATCCTTCTATTGTAGTTAAAGGTAGAATGCGGGGGGAGTTGATTGGAGGAAACCTCAGCTTACTGTCAGCTTTATCAGGAACAAAATTCAATCTAAGATTGAAAGATAGAATAGTGTTTATCGAAGATGTGGGAGAGAAGCCCTATCGCATAGACAGAATGTTAACTCAATTGGTAAATTCTACTGATATTAATAATGCTGCGGGCATTTTGTTGGGTATTTTCAATGATTGTGATGTGAAACCCGGTACTGAGGGAACATTGCGATTGTTGGATACATTGAAAGACAGGCTTGAACCTTTAGGTATTCCAGTTTTTTATGGATTTTCATTTGGTCATATAAAGAATATGTGTACTTTACCTGTCGGTATTAAAGCAGAATTTGATATGGGAACTGAGGAATTAACATTATTAGAAAACGCAGTTATTTAGTATTATGATATTGAAGTATAAATCATTTGATCTTGAACTTAAGCATACATTTGGTATTGCAAGGAGTTCGCATAAGATACAACGCACATTAATTGTAAGTTTGGAACAAGGAGGTTTTACAGGGTATGGTGAAGCAGTTGAAAACTCTTACTATGGTTTTACCATTGAGGGCATGACTAGAAGACTTGAAGAGTTAAGATCTAAGATTGAGAATTATTCATTGGAAAATCCAGAGGAGTTTTGGGATTATATGAATCAATTTTTGGATAAAAACAGGTTTTTGCATTGCGCTGTTGATATCGCAGCTAATGATCTATATGGCAAAATCAAAGACAAACCCCTTTATAAATTATGGGGATTGAATACCGATAATATACCAATGACTAATTATACTATAGGTCTTGACAAAATTGATGTGATGATTAGCAAAATGCGTGATTTCCCTTGGCCATTATATAAGATAAAACTAGGTACAAATAAGGATATAGAAATAGTAAAAACATTGCGAAATTTTTCGGATTCCAGATTTAGAATAGATGCAAATGCATCTTGGGGCGTTGAGGAGACTATCAGCAATTCGATCGAGCTAAAAAAACTTGGAGTGGAATTTATAGAACAACCTCTTGAGGCTAGAGATTGGAGCGGAATGGAAAAAGTTTATGCTAAAAGCCAATTGCCTTTGATTGCAGATGAAGCTTGCCGAACAGAAGTTGACGTGCCAAAATCTGTAAATAGATTTCATGGAATAAATGTCAAATTGGTAAAAGCAGGAGGATTGACACCTGCCAGACGGATGATTATTGAGGCCAAGAAACTCGGTTTAAAAACTATGGTAGGTTGCATGACCGAATCATCAGTTGGAATTGCAGCTGTTGGACAGTTATTGCCATATCTCGATTATGTAGATATGGATGGCGCATTACTTTTAAAAAATGATATCGCTAAAACACATAAGATAGTTGATGGAAAAATCACTTTGTCTGATTTGCCCGGTACAGGAGTTGAAATGAAAGTAAAAGATTTAGTCTGAAGTACACCCTACATGCAAAAGGTCTCTTGGCCTCTTTGCAAATAAACATCCAAACTTTAAAAGCTATTATCCAAAATAAAAAGCTTAAGTTTTTATACCAATTCCAAAGCAAGATTTGCTATATCTTTCTCAATATCATCCAGCCTTTTTTCTTGAAATTCAATTCCTTTATTGATATTTTCAACAGAATCGTCAAATTTTGCCGTTACTGTATTAAACAGATGTTTGTAATATTCAATTCCATCTCTAAGGTTTGATACAAAAGCATTAAGGTATTTATCTTGCTTTTTATCAATATTATCTATAGATTTCTCCACTTGATCTTTGAGATAATCAATATAAAGCTTCAATTCTTTTACAAACATATTGGGTCTGTCTTTGAAAGGCATTATATTTTTCCGACCATAAATATGAGAGCTCATTTCTTCTAAGTTGGTTTCCTTGTTAAAATATGCCGTATTAGGACCTGGACAAACTAAGACCGCATCACCTTCAATTCTTCTTTCAATATCATATTTGACTAGTGCAGCAGTCCCCAATCCTACGCAAAGGCAGGATTTAGCAGTTATAGCATCGAATTGTTTTTTATAATCTTTTGGATTTAATTCTTTTGTATCCAATTCTTTTAACTTTAATCTTTGATACTGCCGAGAAGCTGTACAGATAGGCTTTTCTGTAAATTCAGTATTAAAGTTTAAATGCAGTTTTGGACATGAGCTACCCGGTCTGCCTTTTGCTATTTTTTCCAATCGTGCAATTTCCCCCGTATCGCCTCTTAAGCTATTAAAAGGAACACCAAGAGGGGATAGGTCACTTAAATAAATATCTTTTTCTCTAGCATCAACCAGTTGTTGTAATGTTGTATTGTCTACAGTCGTAACATCTGGAGCCAATAAGAAAGGTGAGCCCCAACCTACTGAATCAACATTGTAGTGTTCTAAAAGAAATTCGTGCTCATTTGCCGTACCAACTCCACCTTGAGCTGTCAATTTTAGCTTAAGGGGTTTGCTTGGGACTGTTCTACCTTGTTTTATCAATGCTTGAGATAATATCTTGAATACCTCTACCTCTAAATCTTCCCTATGTTTATTAAACTCCTCTAAAATGGGTCCCATCAGGTATCCGTCAGAAGCAAATGCATGTCCTCCACAGTTTAGACCTGATTCTATTCTATATTCTGATATCCAAATTCCTTTTTTTGCTAAAAATTTACCTTGAATTAATGCTGAGCGATAATCGCTAACTTTCAAAACAATTTTCTTCCTTATATATCCTTCTTCATTTGGATAAAAATCTTCGAATTTACCTATATAGCCATAAAGTCTTGGATTCATTCCTGCAGACAAAACAATGGATGATTCTAGATTACTTTCTGCAAAACCTCTAAGCGCTGCATGTGCATCATTGTATTCTACAGGCAGCTTTTCTCCATTTTTATCGTAATACTCTCTGTCGAGTTTTGTCATAATATTTACGTCAATACTCCCTTTGTAGATATTGTCGCTTATCCAATCACCAAAATCGCTAAAATTAAGGTATTTATCTTTTAATCTAAAGAATTCAGCCTTAATTTCAGAAGTGTCAGGAAGAATGCTAAAATACTTTTTTATTTCATCTGCTTTTTCAGAAGTTACACTTTTTAATTCTTCAATCTTTCTATCTACAATAT
>JALVAD010000655.1 GCA_027011385.1 Saprospiraceae bacterium
TGTTAATTGTTTAATGTAAGAAAAAATGGAAAGGAAAAAGTATTTATTCTGGGGAATTATTTTGATGATTTATTTAAGTCAGCCAAATATATTGTGGTCTCAAGGAATGATAATAGATGTTCCTTTGGAGCAAAGAGTGCAGAAGTCAGAAAACATTTTCCAAGGAGAAATTGTAGGTAAAGTTTGTAAGTGGAATGATTCTCGTAATTCAATTTACACTCTTAATTACATAAAAGTATTGGATGATATTCAGGAGAACCTAGAAGTTGATACTATTATTGTTTTGACTTATGGAGGGACAGTAGGTATGGATAAGCAGATAGATTTTCCATCATTAAAATTAGATATTGGTGATTTGGGATTGTTTATGGTAAGAAAAAGCGATAAAATTATAAACGGATATTCACAATTATATGAAATAACTTATTTAAGTCTTGGTTTTGTCAAGTACGATTTGGAAAAGGACATTGCTTATGATCATTTTTCTGTTTATGAAGGAATTGAGAAGAGTTTGTATAAGATGTTGAATAATTTTAAACTTGCACCCAAAAAAGATGTCTTAGTAGCTAGGCAAATCTTGGATTACAGAAGTCCGGATGCTGTTAATATTAGTTCGTTTTCTCCTACGTCAACTACTGCAGGTACTATGACAACTTTGACAATTAATGGAACTGGTTTTGGAGCAACACAAGGTAATGGGAAAGTGGAATTCAGAAATGCAGACAACGGAGGTTCAGGATATATGTCTCCTATTCAAGATGAATATGTGTCATGGTCTGATACTCAAATCAAGGTAAAAATTCCCTCAGGTGCAGGTACAGGAGATATAAAAGTGACAGATAATTCAGGGAGTTCTGATGTTAGCTCTTCTGATATTACAATAAATTATAATATAACTAATATAACATATAATAGTAAAAAGTACAGGGCAAATTTGGTAAACTCTGATGGTAGTGGAGGTATTGAGTTTGAGTTTTACACTGATTTTTACAATAATACTGCTGCTAGGGATGCTTATGAGAGAGCTTTAGGTACATGGAGATGTAATTATGATGGAACAGATGGCACTGGTGTGTATTTTGCGGATGGAGGTTCTTCTACAGTTGATGTGATTGCTGATGATGGGGTAAATATTGTACGATTTGACAATGGTAATGAGTTATCTTCAAATGTACTTGGACGTATGACTAGTCGATATTCAGGTTGCAGTTCCGGAGGCGGACCCGTGGAATGGTATGTGAGAGAGTTGGATGTCGTCTTTAATGATGTACCCGCTAATGGTTCGTATACATGGAATTTTTCTGAACCTGACAATTCTACTGGTTCAAATCAATACGATTTTGAATCTGTTGCGGTGCATGAAATAGGTCATGGACATCAATTGGGACATGTGATTGATGCTTTGCAGATAATGCACTATTCGATTAGTAATGGGCAGGAAAAAAGAGAATTAAGCTCAGATGATTTGGATGCAGGTAATGATGTGCTTTCATTTAGTGGTAGTACTTGTACTAAACCGGAGATGGATGATTTTGTTTGTGCTGTGCTTCCATTAACCTTAAAGAACTTTGATGCTATTTTATTAGGAAAAGAAGTTCGTTTGAATTGGGAATTTGAGAGTTTTAAAGATCTTGATTATTTGGTGTTGCAAAGGAGTTACGATGGAATGAATTTTGACGATTTGAAAGAATTTAGTTTGGAAAGTGAAGCCAATTATTCAAATGCAGGTCGCTTTGAATATATTGATAAGCCTGAAGCTAGTGAGAATTATTACAGGTTGAAGATATATGATATTGACGGGTCATTTTTTTATTCAAAAAAGCTCTATTTATTTAATAAAAAAATATCGATTGGAGTGAATGCTTATCCAAATCCCTTGAGAGATGAGTTGGCTATTGAAAATACAGAAAAAGAAGATATTGATATTGAAATCGTAGATGAAACCGGTATTGTAGTGTTTAGTCGAACGGTAATAAAAGGCTTAGGAATAAAAAAAATAAATATAGACAATCTTTCAACCGGATTGTATTTACTGAAAATATATTCAAAAAGTGGGATAGAAATCAAAAAATTGATAAAAAACAGGTAAGTTTTTTATTACATAAAGCTACTCGACGAAGACACAAAGAGACACTAAGTTTTTCCATCTGTGGCTCTCTGTGTAATAGCTAAAACCAGTTTAGTAAGAAAACCAGGTTAATGTTATATTTTGGAATTTAGAATATCCAAAAAGTCATCTACGATTTTTGAAGTTTTATATTTTTCTTCAAAAAGTTGTTTAGCATTGTGGGAAATCTGCTTGAGGTTAGAGGGATTGTCGATGCAGAACTGTATTTTTTCTTGAAACTCTTTTGCTGTATTTGCTACTAAAATATTTTTACCGTCTGTCGCATCAATTCCTTCAAAACCGATAGATGTGCTAATGACTATTCTGCCCAATGCCATTGCTTCCAATATTTTAAGGCGCATTCCACCACCTGATAATAGCGGTACAATCATAATAGGGGAGGAGAGTAAGAATTCTTTGGAGTCAGGCACTTCTCCATGTACTTTTATATTATTGCTTTCAAGGGAGAATATAGCTTTTGGAGTATTCCTGCCTGCAATATGCAAAAAGGAATTTGAATTTTCTAAAGTTATCTTGTGCCAGACATTATTGATGAACCATTTTAGCCCTTCCAGATTAGGGATCCAGTCCAATGATCCAAGAAAAGAAATTTGAATGGGCTTTCTCAATACAAATTCTGTATTGATTTTATTGTTTGTTGATATACCTGCCGGAACAACGTGGGCTTCAGTTTTTATTCCACCATCTCTCAATTTTTTCAAGTCTCTTGAAGTGAGTGTGATGATTAAATCTGCATCGCTGATATGATTTAGCTCGTAAGTTTTAAGTTGATTAGTCAAATAATTGATATACGTTTTCTTAATGATATTTGATGTGTTTTTTGCTATTCTTTCCCATATTTCATGCTCAATATTATGAGCTCTAAGTATGATTTTTGCCTTGGAATGGTTGCGGATTATTGGAATATAAGACGCCAAATAAATACTCTCCATCAAGACAAAATCGTATTGATTTTTGTTTAAAACAGAAATGAGTTTCTCCTCGAACTCTTTAGAAATAAAACGGCTGATATGATATGGCGTTTTAGAAAAAATATTGACTAAAGCTTCGTGCCATTTTATTCTATTATCTAAATAAACTTCGTAAATCTCATTGTAGTGATTTTGAGCATCGGGTAATTTTGATATGTCGAAATGATGCTTTATAGTATTAAAAGCAAGAAGATCTATCTTATTAACTCTTTTTTTTAATTCTTCATTGAAGCTCGATACCAACAATGATTCCCCATCTTTGGGAGGATATGGAAATTTTTTTATCAGCTGTAAAAATCTCATTAATTTTGTATTGATATAATGCAAAAGTAATAATAATAAAAATAAGTTGCCTATATAATTGGTATTAGTATTATATTTGCTTTGCATAAAAAAATGGTATCCTTTGAATTTGAAATATAAATACCTGTATCTTTTTGCTTCAGCAATTTCCATTGTGTTGGCATTTACTTTGAGTCCGCATCATGATTATTGGGCATATTTGGAACAATGGGATAATATAATTAATGGAGATTCTGCAGGAAATCCTTATGGAATTGTGCATAATTTTATTGGATATCTGAGCCTTTTTCCTATTGTCTATGTACCCAAAGCATTATTTGTGTGTATATACTTGTTAGGCGGATATAAGCTTTTGGACTTTGCTCTTGCCGAGGGAGTAAATGCCGGCATTTTGAGTGTATTTTTATTGCTTAACCCCTTGTTTTTGATTTTTGGGGTGTACTATGGCAGCAATGATTTGTTCGTTTCAGGCTTGACGATATTAGCAGTATTATATCTAATAGATCAAAAAAGCAAAATCGCGGGGATATTATTTGCCTTTGCTATTGGATACAAGTTTTATCCACTTTTTATACTACCCTTTTTATTATTTTCGAATTTCAAATTAAGAAAGAGCTTTGCTTATTCTTTTATGATTTCATTGTTGATAATATATTCTGTTGGTTATTTATATTGGGGAGATAGTGTTTTCGATGCATTTAGAATTGGTTTGGAAAGACCTTCAAAATCTTTATCGATTTTCAGATTTATCAGGGGGGAATCCAGTCCTATAACTTTTCTAGGTATTGAAAATGCGGATAGTCTGAGTGTTTGGTTTCTATTTGGCTCGTTTTTAGGAAGTATGTTTTTATTCTTGTATTACCGGTTGGATTATTTATTGATGGCATTATTTAGTTATGTAAATGTTTTATTGTTTTTTAAAATAGGTCATCATCAATTTTATTTTTTGTTTCTATTCCTATCCTTACTGGTATATATCAAACACAAAACCGATTTAAAGCAAAACAAGCCGTTAATCATATCTTTTGCAATCTTTATTATTTGGTTCTTTGCGATAGTTATCGCATATCCATTGACTGAACAATATAATAGTTTCCCCCAGATCCGCGAGTGGATAGGATTACCGAATTTTGTAATGTTATTGATATTTAATGTTTTATTGTTAAGGTATACATTTCAAAAAAGCTACTCCGGTTAATATCTGACAAAAGACAAAAAGCTTTCCGGACAATTTGACTTTATACCTTGATTTTTTGGAATATACGGAATAAATATATAGTTTTGTTACGTGTACAATTAAGTTACCAGTAATTACCCATATTAGAC